>NZ_DDGR01000023.1:210705-257678 GCF_002337775.1 Sphingobacterium sp. UBA1897 | reverse complement strand
ACCAACCAACCAACCAACCAAGCCCAATATCGAAAGCCCCAGTAGTAACATTTCGTTTATAATTCACTAAATCTTTTTAGTATACTTATATTCATATTCTGAAAAACCAAGAAGTATACCATGATAAAAACCAAAACCTCAATTTTTGTGCTGGCACTATCGCTCTTCGGTTGGCTTAATGCTTTGGCACAACAGCCACAGCTTTCAACCCCATGGACAGCAATAGCCAAGCAAACAGAAATCCCACTTTCCGAATATCCACGTCCCCAAATGGAAAGGAATGAATGGCTATGTCTCAACGGTAAATGGGATTATATAGGTGGAAAGGATGCTCCGAATGCACTAAATCCTGCTGTCCCCATTTCCTTTGACCACAACCGAGAAAGCATTCTTGTCCCCTATTGTCCAGAGTCCTATTTATCCGGAATACAACGCAAACAAGAAATTAATCTGTGGTATCGTAAAAATTTCGAGCTACCTAATCATTGGAAAGGGAAAGATATTATACTCCATTTTGGTGCAGTGGATCACGACGCGACCATATTTGTAAATGGGAAAAAAGCTGGTACTCATTCAGGTGGCTACGACTCCTTCTGGATCAACATCACTGAGTTTTTAAAGGCCGGTCCAAATAACATTGTCGTTGCAGCGCATGACAAGAACGAAGGTAAGTATCCTTCGGGTAAAAATGGACCTCGAGGCGACTATACATTTTCTTCTGGCATATGGCAAACTGTGTGGATGGAACCAGTAAGCAAAAACCATATACAGGGCATCAAATTGTTACCTCAAGTAGCAGAAAAACAACTAAAAATACAGGTCACTAGCACAGCGAAGGCAAAAGTTACGGCCATCGTTTCTTCAGAAGGAAAAGAAATTTCAAAAACGGTAATTCAGTCGGGCATGGAATTTAATATCCCGGTAGAAAATCCAAAACTTTGGTCTCCTGACTCCCCCTTTTTATACGATTTAAAATTAAGTATACATGGGAAGAATGGAGAAATCATCGACGAGGTTAAGAGTTATTTTGGTATGCGTGATATTAAACTTGGTAAGGTAAACGGAATTGTAAGGCCGCTATTGAATGATAAATTTGTGATGCAGCTCGGTCTTCTGGATCAGGGGTACTGGCCCGATGGTATTCTAACAGCACCTACGGAAGAAGCTCTCAAATATGACATCGAGTTTACCAAAAAAGCTGGCTATAACCTTATTCGTAAGCATATGAAAACCGAACCCCAACGGTTCTATTATTGGGCAGATAAAATGGGACTGCTCGTGTGGCAAGATATGCCCTGCCTTTGGTATCCCGATGAAGACACTACGATTTATCGAAAAGCATTTCGTGATGAATACAAGGCCATCATTGACGACCACTACAACTCCCCATCCATTATCGCCTGGGTTCCTTTTAACGAAAACTGGGGCGCTTTCGATGTACGCAATATTACCGACTGGACCAAACAATATGACCCTTCACGTTTAGTGAACGGTAATTCGGGATTTAACAACAATCCATCTTACCAAAAAGCTTATGGTGATCCCGGAAATGGAGATTTTGTTGACACCCATATCTATGTTGGCCCCAAGGGTGCCTCAGAACCTGATTCGAAACGGGCAGCTTCCCTTGGAGAGTTTGGTGGCGTAGGCTTATTTGTCCGCGGTCACATGTGGCCTGTCGAAAACAATGCCTATGCCTACGAACCCACTATAGAGGCACTCACAGACCGTTATATATTCCTAATGGATAATGTCGAACAATTGCTCCGATACAAAGGACTGAGTGTTGCTATTTATACGCAAACTACCGATGTGGAACATGAAGTCAATGGTCTATTGACTTACGACCGTAAAATACAAAAAATGGTTCTTGAAAGAATAAAAGCCGTCAACCAAGCCGTGATTAAAGCTGGAAATGAATTGAATTAGCGAATACAGATGTTCGCTATTTCGCTCTCAAAGAATTTTCAAACGATTCAACTGAAACAGCTGTTCTTTTTGCAGAAGTGTTTAATAACAGATCAAGGTGTAACACTATTATGGCAAAATATTCAGAAAAAGCATCTGAGAAAGTTGAAAAGACGATGCACGAAATGAAAGCGGGAAAATTAAAATCTGGTAGCGGAAAAAAGGTAACATCACGAAAACAGGCGATTGCCATCGGCCTCTCCGAAGCCAAAAAGGAAGGTGCCAAAGTACCCAAAAAAAATCCTAGCAAGTAAACTTGCTAGGATTTTCTCTTTAGCCCAAATTATGCTTTTTCATGCGGCAATCTACAGTAGAGATTTTTTCTTGTCTGTACCATCATAAGGATCTGACAAAACATTTTGACTATCCTCGACATCTATAAAATTTTGATTTACATCGACGGGTGTATAAATATGAACACTGCTTCCATTTCTTTTTTTGAGATAATATTGAATCTTTGTTGTATCAATATTGGTCACATCTGAAGCTGTCCATATCATTTTATGACCTGCACCATCAATCGTTATTACTGTATCATTGCCACGAGCGATGATACGCTGCAGTCCCAATTCTCCTTTTCGATCACCTTCTCTTGTCAACAAATGTGTGTTTCCATCTTTATCAATCATCCTGATCTGTTGATTATTGTTGCATCCAACTAAAAGGATGAAACTAAACAGAAGAAATGGAAGGGTCGTTCGTATTATTTTCATATCGTTCGTGGTATAACTCAATATAGTTTAACGACGAGACACAAAGATGCTGCCAAAATACAGCTGGCATCAAAGATACCTTCCAAAAGTTGGTGGATTTACCCTGAGTAGTTATCGCCTCCAGCAAACAACCTTCTGCTAATTCACATACAAAAACTACCTGTCTCTATTTTATATTCGTTTTTTTTATCAGACGGCTGGCACTTTCTGATGCAATGATCAATGCTGCTGCAAGCATAATTACATCTTTCAGTACTAATCTACCGGCCGCAGATAAATAAGGAAAACCATAATTAGGTGACGGGAAATCCCCATCTAGCTTCGGCACAAACACTTCTGGTGTTGTTATCAAGAAAGAAAGCGTAACCAATGACATAAGCACTGTAAACAATGCTCCAAAAACTCCGATTTTAGGATACCAGATACCTAAAAATATCATCAGACCAATTGAAACAATTACAAAGCCAAGTATATAAGAGAAAATATAGGTTCCATTTTCTTGGTGCCATGCAATATTTTTCTTTACGACACGACCCTCCGGGTTTTTAAACAACTGGTATTCCGGTATTAGCTCTCCGTTTTTATCCAACACCCGTTTTTCCGTATTATGATAAAAAAAACACATTGCCGGACTATTAATAACAAAAGGAACTATACCATCAGCTTCATATTGAAATGCTTTTAATCCTCCAATCCATGCCATCACAATAAAAATTGAAATTCTAGCAAAGTTTGTAAAGATATATTGTGACTTTGCCAATAGCTTTATTATTTTCTCCATAACGTAGTTTGTTTAATACCATGCAAAACTAAACAATGGCTTAAATCCACAACATGGACAAATAGATCTATAACATAGACTTTTCGGCAACAATTGATAAACCCACCCGCTTCCGAAATACCTTAGGAGATACGCCTACCATCTTCTTAAAAAATCTACTGAAATAAAACTCATCTTTGTACTGCAAATTGGCTGCTATTTCTTTAATACTTTTGGCCGTCAAATGGAGCTGTCTTTTACTTTCCAATACGAGGCGTTCCTGGATCAACTTTGATGGGGATTTTCCCCATTTCAATTTTATTTTTTTCGTAAAAACGGCTGGACTTAAACCGTAGTTCGCTGCATAAAAGGTAACTTCTTTATGCGCTTTATAATTCTTTTCCAAAAACTGCTCAAAGTCATCAATAATATCTCTATGAGCCCAAGACGGTTTTTGTACGTCGTTAAAAAGTAGCTTTTGTCTACTCGCTAGCGCTAAAATCAGCTGTAAATAGGTTCTGCTCAATGACTGATCATAGGATTCCGACGACATTTTGAGCTGATCTATTTTTCCCATGATCGTTGATATCTCATGATAAATAGCTGCTGAGAGCAACACATGAGGTTGCTGGTAGATGTTGTTGAATAGAATTCCATTACAGGCAACTTCATCTTTATGATATTCTATACAATAAAAATCGCCGTGAAATTTTAGCACACTAAAAGTACTTTTCAGCACCACATCCATCGTAAACAACTGATAGGGAGACAAAAACAAAACACTTTTAGGATCCGCATGGTATGTCACCAAATCAACCGAAAAACTCGTCGCTTTCTCAAATAAAAGAATGCAGTACAATGGTTCACTAATGTTGAATCTACCGGCAGATAATACTAATTTTTCAAACAGGATATGGGAATAGTTCATGTTATTAAGCTAAAATATGAATTTAATCGAACCTATTCATCCGGTCTTAAGCTTCGCTTCAAATGATAAAACTTAAGTAGAATATGGTCATACCATAAGGCAAATAAAAGCATACTAGCCGGTAACAATAATGTTTTCAGTTTAAAATATTGAAACATAAAACCGCCTATAACTCCCCCAATAAAAAAGTCTCCAATAATCATCAACTTAAGAAAAATACTTTTGTGTAATTTCACTTTCTCAGCAATTTCTCTATAAAAAAGCAACTGTGAAATTTCAATACCAAGATCAGTAAACAATCCGGTCAAATGCGTCGTTCTGACAACTGATTGTGACACCTTCGTTACCAGGGCATTCTGAAGTCCCATAGCAAAAAGAAGGGCAAATGAAATTATTGCTGGAAACATTGGTTCTGCATTAACGAAAGCTGGAAACAATCCAACGTTAATTAAGATAATAGACTCGATACAAATTGGAATAATATAGGCGTTATGTGATTTCTTTTTTGAGGCTAATTCTACGATAAAACCTGAAACAGACGCTCCCATTAAAAAGAAAGCAATGTATAACAAATAAATCAAAGCCATCTTGTAATTCATTAAAATCAACTGTTCTGAAAAAAATGCGAAGTGACCTGTGACATTTGTTGTTAAAGTGCCAACGGCAAGAACACCTGTAATATTAACCAGGCCTGCAACACAAGACAAAATAGAGACTAACTTTAAATTATGAATATAATTCCTTCCTCTCCCTTGATGCCTAAACATTTGAATTAATCTTTATAAATTAGAGAAAATAGATGAAAACAAGATTCATTTAAGGTTTCAGTAAATCATATACCCTGACATAATCCACCTCCATCTCTGCAGGAAATGTGCTACTATCGACGCCTTGCATACCGCCCCAATCTCCACCAACGGCCAGATTCAATAGTAAATGAAATCTTTTATCAAATGGCCACACGCCATTGCCTTTTCCTTCATTTGGAAAACTGTAGATCTGTACATCATCCACGAAACCACGAATATACTCAGGGGTCCAGTCTATCCGATAATTATGAAACTCCGATGTTGCCTGATCAATTCGTTTCATCACTCCTTTTTGAGTTCCAATGGAATGATTATAGTCCTTTGTATGAACGGTAATATGTATTGCATTCTCGTCATAACCGACATGCTCCATGATATCTATTTCTCCCGAATGTGGCCATCCTCCATAAACCCAATCTGTCGGCAACATCCAAGCAGCTGCCCACGTACCTTTCCCTTTCGGCACCTTGGCTCGGACTACAAATCGACCATATAGAAAATCGCCCTTGTTCTTACTGACCAGCCTGGCAGAAGTATAGTTCAACCCCTCATATTGTTCTTTTATTGCAGTAATACGTAAAACACCATTTGCCACACTTGCATTTTTCCTGTTTGCATCTGTATAGTATTGAAGTTCATGATTTCCCCAACCATTATGCAAGGAGCCTACATCATATCCCCATTTTTTTGCGTCCGGAAGACCATTGTAATCAAACTCATCACTCCAACTGGGCATTTCAGCAAACTTATATTCTCCTACATGTGTACTATCGGGACTTGCAGAAAGTATTGCGATCAAAGGAAGTATCCAAAGGCTCATTATGTTTATATTTTATACAATTATTGATAAAGCTAATGAAAAATATGAATAGATTACCTCACATCGGAGACGCAATTTAAAGCTCAGCTAGTAATCATAAAATCGCGGCTACTAACTTTAGTTTAATCAATTTCCCTTTACTAAACCGTGTACGATCAACCAATGGAAAGTGATAAACAGGAGGAGATTACCCGCAATTAATATAAATTACGCTTAAAAAAAGTAGGTACCGTCAGGTTGCGATAAATTGCTTTCGTAAGATTTCGGGAAAATATACTTTTGAAAAAACTTTTAGGACTGTACGACACAAGTAAAAGATCAATAGCTTCGATTTCCACCATGTAGTCGATACAACGTGGTATAGGCATATTGTAATCTAAACGATTGACCGCATTTTTTTCCACATAATCAATTTTATTAAACGAAAATTGGGCGGATAGCTTTTGTTTCCAGTTTTCAATATCTTCTTGTTTTGGAGAGATATACTTTTGTGTTACGTGCAACAGGCTGAGATTAAATTTCTCCGGTACACGTAAGATGAAACTGTCGAGTAGATCATATTCGGACGCTTTAAAATTGCTCAGTAATCCGATATTTTGTAACCTAAATTTTTGGAAAGTGATGGGTACTGCCAAGACACCGACTGGACTCTTTTTTATCAAGGCGAAGGTATTGCTTCCCAAGACAGCTTTTTGTATCATACCTTTACCTTTAGCTCCCATGACGATAAAATGGTATTCCTTTTCTTGTAGTAAGTTTAGTACCGTTTTTTCCAAGTCGCCGGCCAAACTTACGGTTTTACAGCGGAGATCAGAAAATTCATCGTCGATACGTATCTGCCAGTCCTTGAGCATGCTTTCAGCCTCTTCCTTCTGAGGCTTCAAAAACATATTCTCCATTTTCGCATGGACACTGTCTTTTATTGGGATGGTATAAGTATGCAGAAGTTCTACTGTCCAATTAAATTTTTTAGCCAGATTCGCCGCATATTGAACAGCAGTCCATGAGTTTTCAGAAAAATCGGTGAGTACGAGAATTGTTTTGTCCATAAATATTTTGCAGATAAATCAGCGCGGATTATTAGTATTACAACAGTAAAGAAGACAGAAGGTTTTTAATAATCAATCAAAAGAGAAACTTAAAAAAAAGGTTTTCAAACGGGGAGAATGAAAACCTTAAATAACCAATTATAAACCTAAATTATGATACAACAAAGATAAGCATCAAAAAAATAAAATCCAAAATAAACTACCAAAAAGATAGACTTTTTTTTTACTAAGGAATCAGTACAGCCCTTCCTTTGATCTTACCGCTGCGCATTCGATCATAAACTTCGTTAGCCTGATCAAGCTTAAACTGCTCAATTTCAATATGAATCTTCCTTTGCCTAGCCAAACCTACAACTTCCATAAGCTCAACCCGAGAGCCCCAATATGGGTTTGTCATACTCACACCAAAAGGAAGCCCCGACATATTGTACTGGTAGTGTCCCCCGCCTAATCCAACAATTGTCAGGTCACCATCCAAACCAACAACCTTTGTTCCTAGATCTATAGTCGATGTTGCGCCAACAAAATCAATCACTACTTTAGCTTTTTTAATGCCAGTAATCTTATTTATTTGTTCGGCTGCATTTGCATCTTTCGAATTAACCACATAGGCTGCGCCGAGTTCTTTAGCAAAGGCTAGTTTTTCTTCGGTGACATCACAGGCGATAATTGAACTCGCGCTTACTTCATTTAGTATTTGTAAGGCAACATGGCCCAAACCTCCAACTCCGATCACAACCACATACTCATCTGCTGTCAATTTGCCTATCGAACGTTTTATCGCCGAATAAGGAGTAAGTGCCGCATCCGTTAATGGCGCAGCAATGACTGGATCTAAGTCATAAATTGGGACCAGTAAACGCGAAGAAGGGACAAGCATATATTCCGCCATCCCACCATCTAGGCCTAGCCCACCACCATAAGCCATTTCAGACTGGTGATCACAATAATTTTCCTTTGATTGCTGACAGGGTTTACAGTGCCCACAGCCCCAAGGGCCATAGACCAGTACCGCGTCTCCTTTTTTATAGTCTTTTACATCCGATCCAACTTCTTCAATCCAGCCCGCATTTTCGTGTCCCAAGGTAAATACCGTACCTACAACGGTCCCCTCATCTATAATGTGGAGATCAGAATGACAAACACCTGCACCACCAATTTTTAGTAATACTTCATCGCCCTTAGGAACGGGCTTCACAAGATCATTCACAACGCGGACATCTTTATGCCCAAAAAAACGTACTGCTTTCATATTGAAAATTTTTTGTTGACTAATAGAACTACAAATAAGAACGATATATGTTTCAACGCATATGAAGACAGCGGCAACATGTAAGTCTTATTCCAAGAAAAAGTATTGCAATCCCCTGATCGTATTACCTAACGGGCAAGTCAAAAGTATTCATGCAATAAAGGCCGGCAACTCGAAGATATTTATGTATTTTCATCGGGAATCAAAGGATAAAAATACATGCTAAAAAAAGGTGAACATATTGAAGGCGTTCCTATGGAACTCCAACAATTGTTGGATACGGACGAAAAAGCCAATGCTTTTTTTGAAACACTTTCCAAATCATACAAACAAGGCTATTGTGATTGGGTTGGATCAGCAAAACAGGAACAAACCCGAAAAACAAGAGCTGAAAAAGCAATACAAATGCTACGAAATAATCAGAAAACGTTAAAAACCGTTTAGAATAGCCCAATTGGATATTAAGGTGGTTACTTATCAAAAAATACTGCAAGCCATTCTTACTCAATTGAAAGAATAGATTAAGCCAAACTAAAAAAACAACGAAAATCAACCCGAAAAACACCTGAAAACACAACCAATTAAAGAAAACTAAAGCTATTTAGGCCATATTTTTTAAAAATATCTCCTAAACGCAATTTCAAAAACGGAATTTAAGTAATTTTTACACAATTAACCACTAAAACACCGTCAGTTTAAACACTTTGTAACAATATTACATAAACTTTAAAATTTCCATACCTAAATCACTTGTATCATTTTTAAAGTTTAATTACATTTGCTTTCAAGGATGCAAGGAAAATTCCATCAATATCTGTTCGGCGTAGTTTGCGCAATACTTATCAGTTTTGGCTGGTATCATGTGCCAACACCAAATAATATTCCCTCCTGCAATCTTCACGCTGTCAATCACTTCAACAAGCAAGTAAAAAGCGAAGATTATGACACCAAAGTTATTCGCAAAACTAAACGTCCTCGACATGAAAAATTAAGGGCTTATTTTTCAGAAAATGATAATGAAAACGACGACACGGGAAGCGATTCCAATAGCCCTAACTTATTCGCACTTAAAGGAGATGGTTTTGGAAATCTAGTCTCTTATATCCATCCCGAATTTCACAATACACGCACAGCAGTTTCGCTTGCAAATTCCAACCAGCTTACTTCACGAAAAAACGCCCTATATATCCATTACAGTGTATTCAGGCTGTGATTTTTTAATAATTTCTTAAAAAAACATCAAAATAGCTTTCAAAACCATTTGGAAGCAGGTCACACTATTGTTCAATTTTTCGAAAATAATTAAAAAACTATTATCATGGTCATGAGAAGCTTTATGTATATAAGCCTGTGCCTTATTATTCTATCGACAAGCTGTCAGTCAGAAAAAAAAGACAAAAAAGAAGCTGCAGTTTTCAATGTCACTACTCCTTTGGTCAAAGATACAATTGTCAATAAAGATTATGTAGCCCAAATCCGTTCGATCAACCATATTGAATTGCGCGCACAGGAAAAAGGCTACATTCAATCGATATTTGTCGATGAAGGTCAATTTGTACAAAAAGGACAACCCCTCTTTAAAATCATGCCCAACCTCTATGAGTCCGATGTTAATCGTGCTAAAGCAGAGGTAAAATATGCTGAAATCGAATATCAGAACACCAAAAATCTGTCCGAAAAAGATATTGTCGCTCCGCAGGAAACTGAAATGGCAAAAGCAAAATATGAAAAAGCCAAAGCTGAGTTAGCCGCTATGAATACCCATCTCAAATTTACTGATATCGTAGCACCGTTTTCCGGAATCGTTGGTAAGCTTCATGTCCGTAAAGGAAGTCTTGTCGATGAAGGCGAGTTGATCACAGAGCTGTCCGATAACAGTAAAATGTGGGTTTACTTCAATGTACCCGAAGTCGAATACCTCAATCAAATGGACGCAAAACAAGACAATAACCCGCTGCATGTACGGTTAAACATGGCCAATGGAAAAGAATTCGGTCATGAGGGTATTGTTGAAACAATTGAATCAGACTTCAATAATGAAACTGGAAATATTGCCTACAGAGCGACTTTTCCAAATCCAAAGGGATTATTGCGTTATGGCGAGACAGGCAATATCGTCATTACATCGCCCTATAATAACGCGCTTATGATACCTCAGAAAGCTACATTCGAGGAGCTTGAAAAAAAATATGTTTACGTTATTACAAAAGATAATAAAGTAAAAGCAAGAGAAATAAAAGTTGCTGCAGAACTGCCGCATATCTATGTTGTTTCCTCCGGATTGGGCAAGGACGAAAAAATTCTGCTGAATGGACTTCGCATGGTACAGGAAAACCAGACTATTGAATCCAAATATCAGACTCCGGAGAAAGTCATGTCAAACTTAGATTTATATGCAGAGTAATTAAAAAAGCAGCATTATGTTTAAAAAAGTAATACATCGACCGGTATTTGCTATTGTCATATCGGTTGTAATCCTATTTATCGGAGGTTTGGCCATAAAGCAACTTCCTACTGAGCAATTTCCAAAAATCGCACCGACTACAGTGGCGGTCTCCATTGCCTATCCTGGTGCAAGCGCTGATGTACTTGTAAAATCCTCATTGATTACATTGGAGAATGCAATCAACGGTGTACAGGGAATGCGCTATATCGCAACCGATGCGACCAGTGCCGGTGAAGCAACCGTAAACGTCGTATTTGATCCGGGAACAGATCCTAACGATGCCGTAGTACTGGTCAAAACCCGGGTGGATCAAGTCATGCCACTATTGCCTGAACTTGTTCAAAAGGAAGGAGTCGTCGTCAATCCAATTCAGCCCAGTATGCTGATGTACGTGAATCTTTACAGTACAAATAAAAGCATGGATGAAAAGTTCTTGTACAACTATGCAACGGTAAATATCATTCCTGAAATCAATCGTATTCATGGCATCGCCAAATCACAAATCTTAGGTAGCCGTAGATATGCCATGCGCGTCTGGTTAAATCCCGATCGTATGCGCGCCTATAGCTTGTCAGTTGATGAAGTGATGAAAGCGATAGGAGAACAAAGTATCATCGGCCGTCCCGGTCGACTGGGACAAAGCTCGGGTATTGCAGCGCAATCCCTCGAATATGTCCTAACTTATAAAGGGCAATACAATACACCTGAAGAATACGACAATATTATCGTTCGCGCAAACGGCGACGGTGAAAACATCAAGTTAAAAGACGTAGCTAAAGTCGAATTGGGTAGTGAATTCTTTGACATCTATTCCAATTTAGACGGGCATCCCTCGGCTTCAATTGTGTTGAAACAGAATTATGGTAGTAATGCCAATGACGTTATTAAAGATGTGAAGGCAAAACTTGCTGAGATGAAAGGTAACTTTCCTCCAGGGATAGACTATAAAATCAGTTATGACGTATCCCAATTCTTGGATGCTTCTATCGAACAGGTGATGCATACCCTACGCGATGCTTTTATTTTAGTTGCCATTGTTGTGTTTATTTTCCTTGGCGATTGGCGTTCGACGTTGATTCCAATCATCGCCGTGCCCGTTTCGCTGATAGGTACATTCTTCGTCATCCAATGGTTCGGTATGTCGATCAACTTAGTGACCTTGTTTGCATTGGTGCTTGCTATCGGGATTGTCGTGGACAATGCCATTGTGGTCATTGAAGCAGTACATGCCAAAATGGAAGAAAGTGCCATATCGCCATACAGCGCTGTAAAAGAAGTCATGGGCGAAATCGCAGGTGCTATTATCGCTATTACAGCTGTTATGGTGGCCGTTTTTATCCCCATTTCATTTATGACAGGCCCTGTCGGAACATTTTACCGTCAGTTTTCAATTACCATGGCGAGTTCCATCGTGATATCTGCAGTAGTCGCATTAACCCTTACTCCTGTGCTTGCCGCGATGCTCCTGAAAAATAACCATGGTAAACCAAAAAAATCAAATGTATTCACTAAATCGCTCGACCTTTTTAACCGTACTTTTGATAAAATAACGGGCAAGTATGCCTCCTTACTTCGTAAAATTGCCAGCCGAAAAGTAATTACATGGGGTATCTTAATAGCATTCTGTGTCGGAATTTTCGTCATTAACAAAACGCTTCCAGGAGGTTTTATACCGAGCGAGGACCAAGGCACAATATATGCCATTATTCAGACTCCTCCAGGATCAACATTGGAACAGACCAATAAGCTTTCCAGAGAGCTCCAAAAGATCTGTCAAGGGGTAGATGGGGTAGAATCTGTCTCATCACTGGCGGGTTATGAAATCATGACGGAAGGCCGTGGATCGAATGCAGGAACCTGTCTTATCAACCTCAAAACCTGGGGTGAACGTGAACACTCCGTTAAAGAGATCATGGAAGAACTTGAAGAAAAATCAAAAAATCTAGGTGCAACGGTTGAATTCTTCGAACCTCCCGCTGTTCCAGGGTTTGGTTCTTCAGGAGGTTTCTCCATGCGCCTGCTGGACCTCAATAGGACCACCGATTACCAAGATTTCGATAAAGTAAATAAAGCATTTATCGCTAATCTAAAGAAACGTAAGGAACTCACCGGAGTCTTTACATTCTTTGCCGCCAATTACCCACAATACGAATTGGTATTTGACAATAACGCCGCCATGCAAAAAGGCGTTTCCATTGGTAAAGCCATGGACAACCTCAATATCCTTATCGGTAGTACCTATGAGCAGGGTTTTATCCGTTTCGGTCAGTTCTTCAAAGTCTATGTACAATCTTCACCAGAATTTAGAAGGCTACCTTCCGATATCATGAACCTTTACGTCAAAAACGATCATGACCAAATGGTTCCTTATTCGGCCTTTATGACCTTAAAAAAAACACAGGGACCAAACGAAATCACGCGCTACAACATGTACAATTCGGCCGCCATCCGTGGACTTCCGGCAAATGGGTATACAACGGCTGACGCTATTCAGGCAATCAACGAAACTGCACTTCAAACATTACCACATGGCTATAAAGTTGCCTGGGAGGGCTTGTCCTATGATGAGGCCCAACGTGGAAACGAAGCCGTTTATGTCTTTTTAGTCGTCTTAGTCTTCGTATATCTTGTACTTGCTGCACAGTACGAAAGCTTTATCATTCCGTTTGCGGTATTGTTGTCGCTACCAGTTGGTGTATTTGGATCATTCTTCCTATTAAAAGCTATGGGACTGGAAAATGACATCTATGCACAGGTCGGACTGATCATGATTATTGGTTTATTGGGTAAAAATGCGGTGCTTATCGTAGAATTTGCCGTGAAAAGGCGCCAAGCTGGCGATAGCATATTAGAAGCAGCTATTGAGGGCTCACGAGCACGTTTCAGACCTATCCTCATGACCTCATTTGCATTTATCGCTGGACTTGTACCACTTGTCTTTGCCAGTGGTGCCGGAGCTATCGGTAACCATACCATAGGTGCCTCAGCGCTGGGAGGTATGCTCGTCGGAACTATCTTTGGCGTTATTGTCATTCCCGGACTCTACTACATTTTTGCAAAATTGGCTGACGGAAGAAAAATGATCCAAGCCGAAGACGAATCACCATTAAGCGAAGACATGATACATTATGAATAAGAACAGATTATATCACTATACAGGTTTCGCATTTTTCTTGCTTAGTCTTGCAGCCTGCAAACCACTGGAAATAAAACAACGTGCCGAAAATAGAACCGTTCCCGGAAACTATGGGGATGCTGACAGCGACACCGTGAATACAGGAAAAATCAAATGGAACAGCTATTTCAGCGATCCCAATCTACAAGGACTGATCGGTCAGGCACTAGCAAACAACCAGGAGCTACATATTATGCTTCAGGAAATTGAAATAGCCAAAAATGAGGTAAGCGCCAAAAAAGGTGAATATCTACCTTCCGTAGGTGTAAAAGTTGGTGCGGGGGTCGACAAAGTAAGTCGCTACACAAACATTGGAGCGATGGAAAAGAATACAGAAATCGAACCCGGACGCGAAATGCCTGAACCGCTATTTGATTTTGGAGTTGGTGTACAGGCACAATGGGAAACAGATATCTGGGGTAAACTCCACAATGCGACCAAAGCGCAGCTGCAACGGTATTTTGCCAGCGTGGAAGGCAAAAACTTTATGGTAACTCACCTGATCGCTGAAATTGCAGATTCTTATTATGAACTCCTGGCGCTCGATAACGAACTTCTGGTTATCAATGAGAATGTAAAGATTCAAAACGATGCATTGGTCGTCGTAAATGACTTGAAGAAAAATGCGCGATCCAATAAACTTGCCGTCAAAAGATTTGAAGCCCAGATATTGAAAACCCAAGGTATGCAATATGATATCAAGCAGAAGATCACAGAAACAGAAAATAGAATAAACTACCTTGTTGGAAGATTCCCGCAGCCGGTTCAAAGGGATCAACAATCATTTGATAAGCTTGTTCCGCAAACCGTTTATGCCGGCATCCCGGCCGACCTCCTGGAAAATAGACCTGATATAAAGCAGGCTGAATATGAACTTGCAGCGTCCAAACTGGATATCAAATCGGCCAAAGCCCGCTTTTACCCTTCTTTGGACATTGCGGCGGGAGTAGGTTTTCAAGCTTTTGATCCGACTTATCTCATCAAACCGGAAGCCTTTCTCTCTTCCCTCGTTGGTGAACTCACCGCCCCTTTGATCAACAAACGGGCAATTAAAGCCGCGTATTATAGTGCAAATGCACGACAGGTTCAGGCTGTTTACCATTATGAACAGACTATATTGGCTGCTTATATTGAAGTTGCAAACCAGCTCTCCAAAATTAAAAATCTGGAGAATGGCCTACAAATTAAGACCAAGGAAGTCGATGCATTAAATGAGTCTATCGGTATTTCCAACGACCTTTTTAAATACGCCCGCGCAGATTATATGGAGGTTCTGCTGACACAACGCGATGCCCTGGAATCCAAATTTGAGCTCGTTGAGAAGAAGGTCAACCAACTCAAAGCAAGCGTAGCGATATACAGATCCCTAGGTGGTGGATGGGATCATCAATAGCACACTTTCAATTTTAGTTTTTATATGTTGGGGACTTATCATGTGATAAGTCCCTTTTTTTGTAAAAGCATATTTATTCCACCACGATTTCTTTCATTTTCTCGTTTCCATAGTATGTCGGGAAATACATTAATTCAGCCTTCGCTGGGTTGACTGTATAAGTCCCGGTATAACGAGGTAAAAGTTCGATCTCAAAGGTATGTGTACCTTTCCCCAGTTTGTTGCAAAAAATGACTACACGATCTTTGAAATGCTCCCGGTGCGCCTCGGTTCTATAGTATCCATTGGTTTTGGTTTCATAAGAACATCCCGCCGGTATAGGAACTTCGATCTGCACATACTCAGCTTCACCAGTTAAGGTTACGCTTGCTTCAAGTTTTACAGGATTCCCTTCCTTTAGCGCCGCTACCGTAGCACCATTGTCCTTAAATCGCGTTGCCACGGCAAGGCCCTTTTCTTTTTCTATGACAGGATTTGGATTCCAAAAATTTTGATAGGCTGTCACAAAAGCCGGCCCCGTCCCTTCTTTCCTCACTTTAATCTGTTCATCCGACTTAAAGCTTTGCGTATACGGAAATGTAGTGACACGTTTGCCATTGATGACCATAACCGGTGCCTGGAAAGACTCACCCTCTTTCAGTAAATCAGGAAGAATACTTCGTATGATACGCGAAGATTCGTAGATATTATACCATTGGTTTTGCTGCCGCTGCGCGAAAAAGTAATTACGGATATTTTCTAAATCCGAATCATGACCACCAATTGATTTTAAGACACCGTAAGCCAACAGTGTATTCTCGGTATTGGTTTCCGTAGGTCGCATAAAAAATCTACCTTTCTGATCTGTTGTAGTTCCAGAAGTCCAATAAAGCCCCCCTAAGACAGCCTTTGAGGAGTATTTAAGAACGGTATCTGCAGCATGTGAATCTTTAAGACCCAGTTTTGAAATCAATAGATATTTCAACAGTTTATCCTTAATGGTTTTACTTTTCAGTTTTGTATCAATTTCGAAGAAATAATCTTTGTAATCGGTTTTCGGATCTAGCCGGAGCAGATATATCAGGGAGCCAAACAAATTCTCTTTGGCCCCGTGAAGCTTATCTTTATCCAATAGAAGATCCAGCGAAGCCAAGCTGCTTTTCAACATGGTCTTTTCACGTTCTGCATAGATCTCCGTATCGATCTCAACCTGGTATCCTGCTTCTCGGGCATCCAACAGTACCCCGATCACATAGTTGCTGATCCAGGTCACAGTTTCACTTTTGTTCCACCAGCCCCAGCCCTGATTGGAATTTTTGTTTTTCTGTAACTCCTTCAAAAGATCCTTTATTTTCTTATCCTCTGTAAAGGGCTTTCCGATCAATTTTGTAAGCTCTTTTTTAGAAAGTAATGCACTCAATTTGGAAGCCATCTGCTCATTGCATAGAAATTTGTAACGATCGATCGATTCGATTTCCCGTTGTAAGAATTCCAGCGAATTTGCTTCGGCATGCAAGGTGATTTCCCCTAGTGCCGGAGAAGTTTTTAGCAAATACTCTGCGGTACTGTTAAGCACTTTAAAATCTCCTTCATGTTGTTCAAGCCCCTTTTCAAAAATCGGAATGCTACGTTTTTCACCATCAAAATATCCATTTGACAATCCGATCGAATAAGAAAGTTGGATGCTGTCCCCCTTATCGGCAATAACCGATATAGGATCCCGATAGGACTTCGCAATTTTCAACTTTGCCTCCTGCGTTGTTAGTCCATTATTGATGGTACGCGAGAGCTGTAAGCTGTCGCTAAGATAATTGACAACCCGTCCCATGGCAGAAAACTGATCACCCCTGATGGCAAATCGGGGAGTCGCCAAATGTGCCGAAACAGCTTTAAAAGATTTGACATTTAGCTCTTTTATGTCGGCGAAATTTTTACTTCCTTTAGCAATAAAGAATGTTCGCCAATTGGTAATATCATCCGGATAGGTCGCTTCAAAATTAGCTTTTCCCTGAGCATCGGTGGTTAGCTTTGGCTGCCAAAATGCATCATCGCGGAAGTTCACGCGCATCGTATTTCCAGATTCCAAATAGGGCATATCCACAGCACCTGTCGATGCCGCAGAAGCTCCAGCTTTCATCTGAACCATCACCACGCCGTTGGCGGCCCGAGCACCGTATAATCCCAGCATAGATTGATCTTTAATCACATTCAATGACGCGATAATCGATGGATCAAGACTTGAAATATCACCTTCAAAGGGGACTCCGTCTACTAAAATCAATGGTTTTTCATTGGGGGCCAGACTAGCAGCGCCACGAATACGAATCCCTGCTACAGCCCCCTGCAGCATAGCCGTAGTCACCCCATCCGTCCTAGCATTGATCGATTTCACTGCCGCAGTCAATGATTGCCTTTTTTGGACGCCATACCCCACAACAACCACTTCATCCAATTGATTTTCGCTTGGCTTTAACTCAACGAAATAATCTTTGCCACTGGAGACTTTGACTGTAGCTGTATTGTACCCTAAAGCAGCAATCTCAAGAACAGCATTTTTGTCATCGGAGAGCTCAAGTTCCAAACTACCGTCAAAGCTTGTGAAATATCGTTTTTTTGTATCCGAAACACTTACTTTAGCCCCAATTAATGGCGTATCACCATCATAAACTAAGATCCGGGCGACCTTATTATTATTTCTTTTCGCTCTAAAACCTTCCTGGTCTATTTTTAAGAACCGCGGATCAATCTCCTGCCCATGCCTTATAGAATCCTGCAATGGATTTTCCACGGTACGCACAATAATTTCATCGCGTACAAGTTTGTAAGCCAATCTCGCCGCTTGGGATGCATCGCTCCATTGAATAGAATCCAGTCTGAGATAATTCATCCCATTGGCTTTGAGTTTGATTGGTAAACTAAAAGAAGTTGAATCATCCTTTACAATATGCAAAGTAACATCGCCGACCGGAAGATCTCCAAAACTTCGATGCCCACCGTAAAACAGTCGAAAATACATTCTCTCCTCGACATTCGTCGGTTCAATAAAGATCAATGCAGGTCGAATGCCTTTTTGTGCAGCATCATTGCCCAAAATTAAATTCAATTTAAAAATAGCGTCTTTTTTTCCTTTCTTCACCGTAGCAAATTGTGCAAGTCCCGTGCTATTTTGCATCGTCTCTTGGAAAGTACGTTCTACGTTTGCCTTGATATCCTCCAAGGTCCATACCCTCTCCTGAAAATCTAACTTTGGCGTAAAATCATACAGATCAATCCGCAAAGGATTGCCATCCCAGCTTTTTTGTTTTTGGTAATTTCTATAGATACTGTATTGATAGCCTCCCTCAATTTCAAAACGTCCAATTTTCGCTGTGTCAACCATGAGCGTACCTATTTTGGACACACCGTTATACATTTCTGTCCTTGGAAATGGTCCCACCATCAGGGGTACGGGAACCTGTGTCCGCAACCGGTTATCGTAAACAGTTTTTCTTACGGGATTGAGGTAGTAGAGATCTCCCGCTGTCTGGATATATGCCGGCATCTCAATCAATGCATTATTATTGGGTAATTGCCAGGCTCCAAAATTGTTGGTTACTGTAATCAACTGGCGCTTCAATTCAGTCAATTCGTTAGTGTAGAGCTTACCACGTTCTTCTTTAGGTAAGCGGTAAACCAAAATCTGGCCTTTGCTAAATGCTTTGTCGGGGTAGGTAAAACCAATCGTATCCTGTGAGGCATTAAAGGAAACAATGACCTTTTTCCCCTTTTCAAGATAAAAGCCATTTACACGAATGTCGCGATCCTTGGTCCTAAATCTAAAATCATGCTGCCCCGGAGAAACTTCAAAAATAGTATTGTTATTTTGTTGGTCTTGTTTAGCATAAGTCAGTACACCGTCTATCCAGACTAAATGTATCCCCTGCACCGCACCATTTACTACGACATAGGGGGAAATCTGACTCTTGACAGCATCTAGAGGAAGAGACTCCTGATAATAATCTTTGGGATATAAAAACCGATAAAAAGCCATCGTATCCAACTGCATGTCTTTAGACCATTTTGCCCAATTTTGAAGAGCTACCTGATGAGCCTTCTCATCATCATCCAAACTAAAATTAAGATTTTGTGAGACTCTTGCCCTTCGCATCAGACCACCCATCGTAATATTTGGAGTGGTTGCTGACCTAAATTTTGAAGTAAAACCATAGGCCGTAATATCAACATCCTTCAACGGTTTACCATTCTTATCCGTAACCGAAAGTTCTACATCAGCCTTCTGCCCCGGATAAACTGTCGTCGCCGTGTTGACTGCCAAATTTAAATTCTTCTCCACATAGGGTAATTCTTCCTGGATAACTTTTGATTTTCCTCCAAAAAGATAGGTGATTTCCATGCTATACCCGTCTTTTCCGCGGGCTAAAAATGTACTATTTAATTCGGTATTGTAACCCGAAGCAATCGTACGACCAGCACGATGGACACGATACCAAAATGGAATCATAGCGGGATTATTGACATGCAATATCACCGAATCCGCAGTTCGATAAAACCGATAATTCAGTTGTGCCTGCTCTTGATCCTCTAGATATACACTTTTACTCAATCCATTCGACTTGACAACAATTTCTTCAGCCTGCCAGGGTATAGAAACCAAATTAGGTAAACTCAAATTTTCAGTCTTCAGCACTTCACGATGTTCACCTAATATCATTAGCTGAGCAGTTGTTGGCATCGCAACACCTTTTTCGAAATACTTCAGCTCTGCATGCCCGTCTTTTACAGTAATACGAATTTCTTTTTCGCTGTTGAGTATATTGAGGTCGAGACTTCGTTCAATTCTTTCATTATCTGAACTTAGATAAGTGCCAATAGCCCGAAATGTAAGACCAATGTCAGCCGGAAAAATTGAATCGGGTAATACAATTTCCTTTTCCGCCACATCTGCGAGCGAAACACTCGTTTGCCATAATGTATCTGGAATAAAATTGACCTTATTGGCTTTTACATCAAGCGTATAAAGTGGACTTGTCACAACACGCAAATCTACTTTCCCATCATATATGGGCATTTCATTTTCATTTAAAGCTTTTAGTTTCAGTCGTACACTGTCCCCTTTAGCATATTTCGTCTTTTCGGACGTCATATTAAAGCTTAGGCTTTTTAACTCATAGTCTTCATATCGGAAAGACTGTTGATGCAAGACGACTCTGGCTTTTGTAGATTCCAAAGAGATCCCATAATTTTTATCAAGGATGAGACCAAGCCCCTTCAAATCAAATGCAAAGTTGTACATTCCCGGACGATAGGGAGCAAGTCGAGCCAAAACGGTATCTTTGGCATATCCATATCCACCTGTCAGACGTACGGTAATAGAATCACGGTAAGGTTTCCATTTTTCTTCCTCAAGATAAGCTTTAAATTTAACCTGCTCATTTGGCTTATACATTGGCTTGTTAAAAACCATAAAGCTTTCTGTCCGTTCAGTTTCTTGTTTATGAAAGAACCTCTTAATCTTAAACTTTGTTCTAAGCCAGCTATTTTTGATCCCTTTCCATAATGGAACCCTGTCTTTGTAAGGCCAACTCCGTTCTACACTCAGGTAATGATAGACACCCTTATGTTCAATGCTGACGACATCGTCACTATTTGCATTGGCAGCTTTATAATAATGAAACTTCTTATCGAATGACATGCGACGTCCCTTCACTTTTAATTGGGCATCTTTTATAATCGTTCCCAAAGAATCGTATAGACAAATCGCAAAAATTTCTGCCGGAATAATCTTGACATATAGGTTATCACTAATCAATTCCTGATAAATGAGATCAGCTCCACTGGCGCGGACCTGGACATAATTACCAGGAGGTAAAGTCGGCTGTGGACTTC
Source organism: Sphingobacterium sp. UBA1897 (assembly GCF_002337775.1). Taxonomy (NCBI): domain Bacteria; kingdom Pseudomonadati; phylum Bacteroidota; class Sphingobacteriia; order Sphingobacteriales; family Sphingobacteriaceae; genus Sphingobacterium; species Sphingobacterium sp. UBA1897. The sequence goes on along the minus strand of NZ_DDGR01000023.1, from coordinate 236,500 downwards.
CGGTCTTATACTTGAGAAAAAAATCGCTGAGCATAGTTTCATCGAATTTCTTCTCTCCCAAGTGAATTTTTCTTAAAACTTCTGGGCTCAGTTTATAAATATAATAGTCAGAAGATCCACGCGGACTATTGAATAAGGTCGATTGCCCACAAAGGACCACAGAATACAGAACAGCTAAAAAGCAGACAACAATTGATTTCCATTTCATGTTTAAGATACTGGCTAAATTCTTTTAAAAATAGATAAATTTACCTAAAGCCAAGTACTAGATTTTTCCATCCGGCACTTCAACTTTCGTGCAGGGATGCGAAGAATATCAAAATTCCATAAACGGAGAAAAAAAAATTACAATTTCAATCTACCTTTGATTGAATCTACAACTTCAGTGTCCGAGGGAAAGTCACCAGCACCCGAACCGCTGGAACGATTGACCAAAGGCGGCTCCTCACCATATAGGGTATCGCGGGCGATGACTACCTTCTTTTCGAGATCTACATAGCTAATAATATAATTGCGCTGATAAGCTTTATCTTTTTGACCGACCTTATTGACGTACTCTCCTTTTTCCTGCATGTCCATCGCTATCATAACAATGCCTTTGACAGCATCACCGGGATAATTATCTACTGTTCCCAATGCCTCGTTCCATTTTTCCTTATAAGTTATTCCCAAATCACCGGCACCGCCATTTTCAAGAATTAGACAGCTCTTCCCCCAGTCTACTGCGGACAATTGTACTGGATATTTATAAATAGCGGTATGATCGCCAAAACCAGCTAAAATTCGGGAAGATAATTGTTCTGTTTTTTCCTGATCCGCCTCCATATTTCCCAGAAGACGGTAAGCCCATATACCGATACCAAGTACTGCAACCAATACCAGGCCTACAAAAGTGAATATTGCTTTCTTATTTCCCATCGTTCAATTTTATTTAATTAATTACCAATCAAATATACTTAGTCTATATGCTCATTTTCACCCTTTTTACAATTCGCTTGACCTGCTTTATTATTTGCAGCGCTTGCTTAAATAAACGTTATAAAAAAACAAATACTCGAACCTTTGCAGTCCAAGTTTTCAACAACATGAGATAATAAGAGCTGCCACTATTTTATTTTTATCATAAATGATGATTCATCCAATTCATACTGACACATAGCTGTCACATAGTGGTTATATCTTTGTTTAACCTTAGCAGGAAAACAAATACTAAACGAAAAAACAATTCCAGAGCAAAGGCTATTAGTAGGATAACTAATCGAATTTTAAATTATTACAGAAAAAAACATGGAAACATTACCACAATTAAAAGAAGAACTAGCGAATGAGTATCAAATTACAAAAAACTTCATTGCACTTTTCCCTGAAGGCAAGAATGAATATGTCCCACATGAAAAAAGCATGAAAATGATGCGTCTGGCAACCCACTTAGTCGAAGTTTTCGAATGGCCAAGTACCATTTTAAAGACTTCAGAACTTGACTTTGCCAAAAGTGCTTATGTGCCAACAAGTCTAGTGACTCGGGATGATCTCTTAAAAAAATTGGACGAAGATTACGAAGCCGGAAAAAATGCTTTAGAAACAGCTAAGGAGGAAGACTTAATTCCAAGCTGGACCATTAAAAATGATGGCCATAAACTGGCAAGCTGGAGCAAATACGGTGCTATTCGTCACTCATTAAACCAGATTACACATCACAGGGCACAATTAGGTGTTTACTATAGACTCAATGATATCCCGTTGCCAGCGAGTTATGGACCTTCTGCAGATTCGCAGAATTTTTAAGCCCTTAATAGAATATACAAGGTAAAGAATATCATAACACTTCTTCATGATATTCTTTATCTGGTATCAATACAGCTGGGTTATTTTACAGCTTTTGTAGTTTTTTTACACTGGACAATAGCTATGTGCAACCACACCCCCAGGAAAAACTTGAACATCCACAAGCTTTAGATCAAGACATTCAGAAAGTCTATTGAATATGGATAAGCCAGTTCCCAATGCGACCGGATGTGTAACTAGATGATATTCATCAATTAAGCCCGTTTCGATGAGGTTTCGCATAAACTCAGCACCTCCGTGTGCCAATAGTGGCTTCCCTGACTCCGCTTTTAATTCTTTAATTCCTTCAATGAGACCTGCATCAAAAACACGGGCATTCATCCAAGAGGAATTCGCAGGAAGCTTAGCATTGTGAGCAAAATCTTCTGTTTTGGGATGATAGCCCTTTTTTGTAAAGACAGCTTTAGGGATTTCATTCATTGCTGCCGCAAAAGGATTTGTTGAAGCAGGCCAATAGGAAGCCATTACTTCAAAGGTCTTTCGACCCATTAGATGAACGCCGGCAGATTCACAAATATTTAAAACCCATGCGCTAGAATGATCGTCGCCACTTTTAAACATCCAGTCAGTCTCTCCATTGATTCCTGCAACAAATCCATCGATAGAAATAGACATTTTCATTATTAATTTCCGCATAACAAAAAGTTTAATATTTAATAAAACAAATCCAATTCAAAACTGGGTTACTGTCTATCAAAAATAAACCATTTCAATCGACGTACAGCGGGGACAAACCGTCAATATACAAGGGCATTTACGACAGTTCTTTTTTCTGTCCTTTACCTTCCTCAAGGGTAAGCATAAAATTCAAATAGTGCTTTTTCTTCGCGAAATGCTGGTCATCCAATAACTTTTTATAGGCCGATATCGCATTAAAAAGGATTTGAAGATTATCCTCGTTATAATGATCTACATTAAAATATATTAAATCCCTGTTGATATACGTGTCCAATGAAGTAAGCAACGTATCATCCAATTCATCCTTGCTTCCGGGAAGTGCCAAAAGCGTTGCCAGTTTCTTTTTTAATTCTCCTTCCCTACGTTTGACGTCTTGCAACCTTGCCTCAATATCAGCGAAGGGCAAAGTCTGAAATATAAACCGGGTATTCTCCGTCATGTGAGCATAAAGTTCTTGTGCCTCCTCATAATTCTTGTCGAAAAAAGCAAAATCATCATATCTTCGTTCAAACTCTTCACACATCCCCTGCGTATCAGCCAAGTGTGCAAAATAATAATGGATCTGCTGGTTGTAGTCGGTAATTTTATGCTCCGTAGCTGCAATAGTGTCTTCAATTTTTTTTAGTAATTCGATAGCGTCTGCAGCTCGATATTTTATACCGTCATAGTCAAAGGACTTTAATTTTAATTCTCCTTTGCTGATTGCTTCAACGACATATTTGTCATTTTTTAGACTATTAAGTTCATACAGTGTATCAACTCTACTATCGGCAAACAACTCATCAAAAGTCGGCTTTGACTGTTCCTGAAAAATTGGAGTTTCACCTTTTCGCACAGGATGATTGTAGTCATAGAAATCATTGAATCTTTGATCAACAGCATACTTGTTCATTCGACTTTCAAAATCATCACTGAAAGACGTTATTTCTAACAGTGATGGGGGCTGTTGATACTGTAACTGCGCAAACAACTTATCCGAAATTTGGTTTGCTACGGCAGCACGATTAGCTAGTAATTCAATAGCAGGTGCGTTGTTGGCTTCTTGCTTGACAATATTAAGTTTCTGTAATGCTTTTACCCGATCTTCATCCGATGGATGAGACGACCATTGATCTTCAAGATTTAACTTCGATTTATCATATTTTTTTAAAGTCGCCAATTCGATCTGGGGAAAGCCATTTCGCACTTGATATCTATTGCGTTCCGCAAACAAGAGCATGACACAACGATGCTCTGGATAAATATTACGACTACGGATATTTTCAGAAAATTTGTTATCATAGAAAGTAAGTACATTATTTAGTGCATGGTTTGCAAACCCCAAACGTAAGAGCGAGTCAGCCAAAGCCTGGGAACCAGCAACATGTGCCGCAATTTCATCCGCATGAAATTCCATCTCTCTTGATAACGCCAAATAATTGAGATTTACATATTCATAAAGATGCTTCAAAATATGCTGAATCTGTTGAATAATAAACATCGATATACCAATAAAAATAGCAGAGTACCCACTGATGTTACCCCATTTACCAAACATATTATCCAGCGATTCATTCTTATACAGCATATTGTAGATAATCTGATTAACATGGTAAACATAGCTACCCACTTTCATGCTTTTTTGTGAGAAGTGGCCAAACTCGTGTGCAAGAATAGCCTTTAGTTCCTGTTGAGTAACTGCATTCACCATCCCCACACCAATCTGAAGATTTTTCTTAATGGGTAAAAACATGCTCCAAAAACTAGAGTCATAGAATACAGATGCATTGACATCATGCGATAGAAAAATTTTCTTTGGAAAGCTTGTGTCAACTTCCTTTACCACCTCATGAATAAGTGCGAATAACTGTGGTTCGTCGCTCTCATATATCTGTGTAAGATGCCCCGTATCAACTTTTGTTGACGCAAAAACAAATTTTAATAAAAAGAATAGTATAGTCAGACCTGTAGCGAGTAGGCCCAAACATAATACTGCGGTTAAAAACATGGGCTTGGCAGTGAACATCAATAGTCCCAATAAAGTAAAACCAACAGTAATACCTATTGCCAAGAGTAGCAGAATAACATAAGTAACCGCAAAAACAACAATAGATAAAATTGTTTTACGCGCGTGTTTTCTAAAGTTTGTAGATACTTGTACGTTCATAAACCGTTAATAAAGCAAGGATAATTGACTATATAAATCTAAAAAATAAAATCCATTTGCCTATAAGTTTACAAAAAATCAAAAACAAAAAAACATACCCAATTTACACATCAGAGTACATTATCATTAGCCCCTTAAAGGGGATATTATCATTAATAACCTTTTTCCAAAGAAACTTCATTCAGTAAAGCCTCCCCCCGAATCATTCGTTTATAATTGTCTACTACCTGTAAAACCGACGAACTGATATTGGTTCGACTTGCGACATGCGGTGTTATAAAAATAGAAGAACAGGACCAAAATGGATGATCTTTTGGCAGCGGTTCCAGGTGAAAGACATCGAGGTAAGCTTGGGCAATCTGCCCTTTATCAATAGCCTCCAGTAGCTCATTTTCAACGAGATGCCCACCTCTACCAACGTTTATGAGGACAGTTTCATTCGTACACAATTCAAAAAGATTACGATCCAGAATTCCTCTTGTGGCATCGGTCAGGGGTAAAATATTGACAACAAAATCACTATTTTCCACAGCCGCCCTAAGTCCTTCCTGTCCCGAGAAAGAAACTACCCCTGGAAGCGCTTTAGGGGAATTGGACCATCCTTTTACTAGAAACCCCAACTGAACCAGCCTCTCGGCAACATAGCCTCCAATCTCACCTAAGCCTAAAATTGTTACACTGGTTTCACCAATGGATTTATATACTAGTGGTTGCCAATGCTGTTGTTCCTTCGCTGTAGCATACATCGAAAAATTCTTCATTGCATGCATCAAACAGGTCAAAATATGCTCAAACATATCGCTTTTCAGCATTGGATCTATTATCCTACAGATATGGAGCGTTGAAGGAATCTTATTTGGGAATAAATGATCTATCCCCGCTCCTCCCGACTGAATAACTTTTAAATTAGGAAAATGAGTAAAGTAATTAGCATCAGGCTTCCAACAAAGTGCAAATTCTACCGCATCATAATTTTCTATTTCGGGATATATCTCCACCTTAACATCAGGTAAATGTTTAGTGATCTCGACCTTCCATTCTTCTGCCCTAGCAGTATTCAGCAGCAAAGCTATGCTCATAATCTCTTTTTTATACGAAAATAACATTTTAGAATGGGCCAGCATTTGATTTCTTCACAGAAATCTCCGATCCCCATAGATCCGCAGCAATAGATGATTATTAAAATAACTTAATTTGAATTTATTTTAATCGTAAATTGGCGGAAGACAACCATAATCAAACATTAGATGGCACTTAAACATCGATTTATCCTAATTGGTCTTATCCTGTTAAAATTCATCATTCAATATCAGTTGATTAGTCCGATTTACGAATTGCAGCGTGACGAATTTCTACATCTCGATCAGGCGAATCATTTGGCCTGGGGCTACCTCTCGGTTCCCCCTCTGACCTCCTGGACCTCCTATCTGATCAAAATAACCGGAAATTCCGAATTCTGGATCAAATTTTTCCCCGCATTGTACGGAGCCTTAACAATTCTAATTGTCTGGAAAACTATAGAAGCGTTGAAAGGAAACCTTTTTGCACTTGTATTTGGCAGTTGCTGCATCATGTTTTCCGTTCTCTTCCGTCTGAATGGCTTATATCAGCCAAATTCTTTGGATGTATTGTGCTGGACTTCCATATACTACCTCATTATACGATATTTGAACAGCCAACAATCGAAGTGGCTAATTTATATTGCTGTTGTATTTGCTATCGGTTTTTTGAATAAATATAACGTCGTATTTCTTATTCTAGGTTTAGTTCCAGCCCTTGCACTCGTGCCCGAACGGAAAGTGTTTACGGAACGAAAATTATATGGTAGTTTACTCATCGCCATACTTATCATCTTGCCGAATTTAATATGGCAGTATCAAAATAATTTTCCGGTATTCTCTCATTTTAAAGAGCTTCAGGCAACGCAACTCGTCCACGTCAATCGGTGGAGCTTTTTCCGTTCTCAGTTTTTGTTTTTCTTCGGGACTTTTCTTGTTATAATTTTCGGTTTATATGCCTTGTTGAAATATCCCCCATTTAAACCTTATCGCCTATTCTTCTGGTCATTTTTTATTACCATTGGTATTTTCTTATTGTTAAGAGCCAAGGATTATTATGCGATAGGTATTTATCCCATTTATTTTGCCTTCGGAGCGGTTTATATTGCATCACTACTGGAAAACAAAACTGGTAAAATTCTTAAGCCTATCTTCATCGTTTTAACAGGCATCTTGTTTCTACCGATCTACAACATTGCCTTTCCCAATCACAATCCATCGTACTTTATAGAACATCCTGAAAAATACCGTAAATATGGCATGTTAACTTGGGAAGATGGTGAAGAACACCCACTTCCACAAGACTTTGCCGATATGTTAGGTTGGAAAGAACTTGCCCACAAAGTAGATAGCGTTTATCGTCAGATCCCCCAACCTCAAAATACACTCGTTCTTTGCGACAATTATGGACAGGCAGGTGCTATAAATTACTATTCCAAACTGGGGATTAGGGCTGTTTCTTTCAATGCCGATTATATCAATTGGTTTGATCTGAGTAAAAAATACCGCAATTTGATCCGGGTCAAGAACCGTTGGGAGCGTGAAACTGAACTAAAAACAACCAGTCCCTTCTTTACACGATCAATGGCAGCAGACTCCATTACAAATAGCTATGCCCGGGAACATGGAACAACGATCTTCTCTTTTATCAATGCTAAAATTAATATCAATGAACGAGTCTCAAATGAAGTAGAATCAGAAAAAAGAGAAAAAAATCTTCCTTTATAAGTTAGTTATTTTTTACGCTTTTAAGGTTAACTGGGCGCTTCTTTTATCTGAAATATTTATTATCTTTAATATACTTAGCCAAAGCTTTCATCTTCGTCATGCTCGTCATATACCGTCAGCACCATAGCGACTACAGGGAGCTTAACACCATATTAATAGGATATTTATGCGATTTTTGAATTTTTTGAAGGGACAGGGTAATTTGAAACAAATCGACGTCAGCGAAGACGATGATTTTGTGGATTTGCAATTGAAAGTAACAAAATATTGGAAAGACGACGACGAACATCATATCATTCAGGCAAAGGGGCTTTGGGGTAGAGAGACGGTAGGTTTAGCAATTGCCTTTCGCCCGGATATGAAATTGGGAATTGTAGACTCTGAAGTTGATAAAAAAAGATTTTATCGTGAAGGGGTTAATTTTTATTCGATAGGTAAACTGAGCGACAATTTTACCAAAGCCTTAAATAGCCTGTTTCAAATAGAGAGTACTACATTTAAGATGCTTGATAGTGTCGGCTCCACCGCATTGATTGTCAGTGGTCGTCCAGAGCATTTTGACGAGGAATATATTAAAGCGAAAGTTTTCTTCGACGGTGCCAATGAAAAGAACCTCTATGCCGAGTGGTATGTCAATTTGGATTTAAAAAACAATATCCTGGAGCTTCGAGAAAAAGATCCCGAATACAGAAAAAACATACTCGCTATCTTGACAAATGCGTAAATTTGACGATGCTTTCCAATCCACTAATCGGCGTTGAAATACAGGAAGCCTTTTAGCAATAACAATTACTTAACAAGCACTATCTTTTTAAGACATGCAGTTGTTGGATCACCCATTACATATCAATTATCAAGAAAAATGCAGCAAAAAAGTAACACTATACCGCTAAATTCATTTCCGAATGATTTTAATTTAGGAATACTGATAAAAAAGAATGCTGTTAAAAATTTAGAACTAGCCCAAATAAGTCAGGCGCATCGCGATGATTTCTACCTGTTTTTTATACTCGAGGAGGGAAATGGAATCTTCGAAATAGATTTTCAGCAACACCAACTGGGTCCTTCTTCTGTCATGATCATTCAGCCCTATCAAGTGCATCGTGGCATCGCAATGGACTACAGTGTGTTTAGTGTCCTAATGATCAGTGTAGAAAACCTGAATTCGGATTACATCAATGCATTGAAAGATATTGATACGATTGCTCCAATCAACATTGACCAAGAAACATGCACTATCTTATCGAAAACGGTAGATATCTGTTTAAAGCTCAACGAAAGAAAACACGAAAAACTGTATCCTGCGTTAATGAAAGACAGCTGCAATACGATCGCAGCCCTAATTATTTCGCAGTATTTAGTACAATCAAAAAAAAGTGACGCACAGTCCAGAGCAGAGCATATTACAAAACAATTCAATGCGTTATTGGATAAAGATTTTATCACAAACAAACAGCCAAAAATATATGCCGAAAAATTAAAAATATCAACGGCTTATCTCAATGAATGTATCAAAAAAGCAACGGGAAAGCCCGTTACCTACCATATTCAGCAACGTATCGTATTGGAAGCAAAACGGCTGCTCTACCATTCAAGTAAATCCGTTAAGGAGGTTGCTGCCACACTCGGCTACGATGATTATCCTTATTTTTCGCGCTTATTTTCAAAAGTAACAGGTATGACAGCCCTTACATTTCGAAACAAAAACCTCGAATAGTCCAATACTTACCACCTTTTATCTCTTTTAAACCCCACTGGATTGATATTTCTTTGTAATATAAAATACAGTGAACCCAGTTCCTTAATTCATCAATATCAAAAGGCATAAAATCTTTTTTGAGGAATTGCAGATTTTCACTGGAATAAAACTACTGTAATCAACTGAATTCTAAAAGGTAAAGCAAATAAAAGAGAAAGCTAATGAGATATTTCATCGCCGAGCCTGTCGGGCAAGTTAAAAACGATTTATTTTTTGAGGTCGCCAATTTTCTTTGGGATAGTGGAAATGAGGTTTCCCTTGGAGAAAATATTATCTGCAATTGCCAAAAGATGCAACATGCAGATTACGACTATACCATCTCCCTCGTTCCGAACAATGAAGCTGTAGAATCACTTTTTAATACACATTATAAAATCATCAGCAAATATTTTGATCAAATTGACAGCGATGGCCCTATGCTTGTTTTAGCAAACACAGGCATCTATACCAATGCTCTGCCTTATCCGCATAAGATTTACAATTTTGAAAAATTAGATACACAGGCTTTGTCCAGCTTCTTTGACTGGTGCAAAAGATTTAATTTATTTGTTAGAAAAAAATAAATTAAATCGAATTCTAAATATCGGAATATGCCGTAGGAAACAATAGCACCTTTATACTTTTAGATACGTTATTCTGGTATTGAGGTAAATCCTGCATTGGTTTGTATAAAGGTCCAAAATCTTTCCAATGTGTATTCCTGTCTTCCATATTTTCGAAAGCTGTCAAATACATCAGGTTGGGCATCGTACTACCGGCAATTACTTGTCCATAGAAAACAGCATTAAAATTTAACTTATTAAAAATATCGATTTCACCGTTGTTAAACATGTCTATCTTATTCATTGACAGTTTCTCGGTTGCAGCCTCATAGCTCCGTAATTCGTAAATCCGCTTATTTTTCTCAGCAGACAATTTAGGCAGCTTTGCTTTAGGCATCGCAGCAAATGCTTTCATCAATATTGTCTCCACCCGCGTAAATGGTGGCCTGCTGTAATTTGCTTCCAGATAAACCTTACCCAGGTCCTGAAATCTTTGGTCTTTAGCCAAACGCAGTTCCAAATCGACCAATTGCCCCAGATCGGAAGCGCTAAGAAAAACATACACCAGTCTTTCTTTACCAGCAACATATTCAACAGGTTTAAAGACACCAACTTTCTCAAATCCCATCTGATGTACTGTAGGTAAATAGGCCATTTCAAGATATTGATCAATGGCTTTCTCCTGTTCATCAGTTTCATAATGATACACTTTCAACTGAAAATAGTCCTGATTTACTTTCTCAAACGCAGCTACATAGCTTCCCACAGCAACAAGCAATAAAACTAAGATGAAAGGTCGATATAGGTTAAAGGCATTCTTTTTCATGAGCAATAAGATGAAAATGGGTTATTGATTATACCATAAAGATAATACTAATTTTGAAAGTTCAAACTTCGGACGATTCGTCTCATGACAAAAAACTATCTTCCATTAAGCCTAAAAATGGGGATTTCTACTTACTAGAATCGGTATTTTACCCATGCTCCTGCTAAGGCTTTTTATTTAATTTAGCTCCACCTTTTTTAAAGCTGCAACATGTCAAATAAAACAATACTGATGTTGGACGATGATAAACATGTCCTTGAAATATGCACAATAATCCTCGAAACAAATGGCTATAATATGGCCGTCTCTGAAACTTCTCATGATATTATCGAGAAAGTAGAAGAGGTACATCCTGATTTAATTTTGATGGACAATTGGATACCCAAAATAGGCGGAGTAGAAGCCACACGGTTGCTCAAAAATCACCCCTTATATCGCAATATCCCTGTAATTTATCTATCCGCTAATACCGACATCGAAACACTAGCCCTGCAAGCGGGAGCAGACAGCTATCTCGCCAAGCCTTTTGATCTAGAAGATTTAGAAAATAGAATAGCTGAACTATTGTAGTTCTATTCTTATATTTCAGTACCATTACGGAAATGCTACTTGTGAAACTTATATTTTGATACCCTACTTGCGCATAAGGCCACATTGAAACGAATAGGATCATGTGTTATTTTAATACAATTGTGGCTTACTCAATTGCAGCCATATATTGGCATAGTTGTCGCGGCATAATCATCGGGAATCAGCAATTTGGAATGAATGCAATACCACATTTGAAGTATAAATAATAATACATACTTTCGCATTATAGTATTAGAAATAATCATTAAGACAGCATTAACTACGCTATGTTAGAGTCCGTTTTAACATTTCAATCAGGTTCATTCCATATACGTCAGCTGACAGAGCGCGAGTCCCCACTTTATAAAGCGATGCGTATCGAGTCAATTCAAACCGAACCTACGCTTTTTCGACGGAGCACTCCTCCTGAAATAGAACTATCTGATATGGATTGGGCAGAACGCATAAGATACCCACGCATTGTTTTTGGTCTTTTCGAAAGTGAAAAAATGATTGGGATAACCAGCATGCTGTTGCTGAATAAAGAAGAAGCCTACTTTGGTCAGTCTTTCATACAGCCACAGTATAGAAAATTAGGTCTATCGAGTCTTTTGTATAAAATAAGAATGGGGTGGGCCTCCGCGAATCAATTAAGAAAACTGACTATAAGCCATCGTGAAATAAATATAATTTCAAAAGCGGCTATCCAAAAAGCCGGTTTTCATTATAGTCATAAAGAACTTGTACAATGGCTCGATGGAACAAGTGGCTACTCCATGTATTATAGTCTATTCCTATAGTCAGTAAGGCAAACTAACTTGGTTGTTAATCAATTCCGAGAAACCAAGATGGGGTAAAATAATAGCTTTTCCATCCTGAATGCGTATATTGAATCGATTTATGTTTCATTTAATGCTGTGTTTATACTGGATGAAAAAACTAATCTTGAGCATATTCTTTTTAAGTAGTTTAGCCTTATATGGCCAAAAAAAGGTACCAAAAGACAGTTTTACAGCAAAAATTCAAGAGCTAGAAGGCGATATAAATCATGATGGTTATCCAGATAAAATTGTTCTTGCCATGGACACTTCAAATACAGCAACACCAATTAAAACGCAGGTATTTCTGTCCAAACCCAACGGAAAGCTACGATTGGCCCTCTCTTCAACGACGATGATCCAACCCCATTTTCCGCTGCCCAACTTCGCTATTGAAAATGGTCAGCTTCATATATTAGCCGATATCACAGATGGGCATGCCAACTATACTTTTCGTTGCAACAATGGAAATTTTGAATTGATCTACCTAGAAAAAGGAACCTGGGATGGAAAAAATACAACGACTGAAACCCAATTCAACTTGTTGACTGGAATAAAAACTGAACAGGTAAAAGCGCTAGGGTCCGAAGAGAATCTACAAGAAAGAAAAACTACGATAAGAATTAATCCCTTACCGTTACTGCAAGAGCTCAATCAATTTGATGCCCCCTCATTTAGGCTCAATAAAACTCCTTAGCCCAGCAAAAACAATCGATACTATTCTAAAAGAGATAGCCCACCAGCCATTTTATTGGCTTTCGAGACTTTCCATAAACGCAATAATATCTTTCATTTCCTTTTCACTCAGATGCAAATTTTCATCTGACAATGTCTGATTGGATAATTTGATTCCCAATCCTGCCCCTCCCCCATTATTATAAAATTCCATGACCTCATCCAAGGTCTGATAGATCCCATTGTGCATATAGGGAGCAGTTTTCTTTACATTCCGGACAGAAGGTATTTTAAAGGCATATTTATATGAATCAACACCAATGATATCATAGTACCCTAAATCTGAATCCAGCACAGAATCTTTCAGGGATTTTGGTACCCCCAGGACTTCTACTTCGCTCTGAATAAATTTGGGCGGTGTAACACCGTTGAATAAAGGTAGGAAATGACAGGTCGCACATTTTCCCTTGCCCGTAAATAAATTAAACCCATCCACTTCCGATTTGGACAATGCGTTCTTATCCCCACGCATATAATCATCAAATCGGCTATTGATTTTGGTCAGGCCACGAATATAAGAAGCAAGTGCATTGCTTACCTGCTCAGCTGAGATCGGGCCATCCGCTGTATTGAATGCTTTATTAAATAATGATCGATAGATTTTATCCGAAGAAACGTATTGAACGATATCCGTTACCGAGCCGTCCATTTCCTGCTTATTACCAATGACATCGTGTATCTGATCTTCCAACGTCAACGAACGCATATCATAGAAGTAGTTGGACTGTAATGCTGCATTGAGCAAAGTAGGCGTATTGCGTTTGAGCAAACGTCCCGAACCATGAATGTCCACTTGCAAGTTCAACCCATCTGTAAATGCGCGATCAGGATGATGGCATGAAGCGCAACTTCTCGTATGTGTCCCCGACAAAGCAACATCATAAAACAATTTCTCGCCCAATACGGCCTTTTCATTACTGAAGTGAAATTTAGGCCCCGGGCTAAAGGCATCTACATTAAATGCATTCAGATCAAACATCGTATTGACGTCTTGCCGAAGCATCCGATTGTATCTGATTTTAGGGCCCGGAAGATTACGTTGCAACTGTGCTATCTCCGTACTGATGTTGTTGGCAAATTGGGTAATGAATTGTGCCCTATCGAACGATTCAAATTCCGCGTGTTGTTGCAGGTATTTGATCGCCTCTGTAAGCATCAAAGCCAGCGTTTCTTTTCTACCTTCATATTGCAAAAGAATTTGCTGTAAACTGCCTAATGCAATGGAAGACTCGATCATACTATTTCGAGAAAGCGCATTATCAAAACCAGTAATTCCTAAGGAAATAATCCGAAACACCTCCAATTTCGTCGCATCTAAAATACGCCAGTCTTCCAATTGATGATCTTCAAAATAGGAAATCAAGTAATCCGTATTGGTTATCAAATATTCGATTTCACGAATTAGCTTTTGCCTATTGCTATTATCGAAAGTGGGATAGATAAGCTCTTCAATCACCTGCAATCCAATAGGCTCCACTCCTCTAGCCAAAGAGGGATCCAACAAATCCGCATTTTCAACTTCCTCCACCGGAGGTCCATTTAACCTTCTGGATAGATCTGCAGTAAAATACTCCGAAGCCCATTCAAACTTTTTAAAAAGTAGCCTTGTTTTCAAAAAGGCTCTTCTGAGCCGTAACGTATCCACTGTACCTCTCTGCACTTCGGCATTCAGTGTATCCTTGATATATGTCCTAAAAGAAAGCATCTGACCCAGTACTTCTTTCTGAATCAGATGCTCACGGGCATTGCCCTCTTTTTGTTTTGTATAAACAGGCTGCCCTGTAGTAAATCCGAGGGTAAATACTATTACAACCAATAAGATAAAAACGACAACCTTTGTACACATAGTTCAATTTCCTATCTCTCGATATAAAAACCGTCTATTTGAAAACGAGCGCATTTCTAAAGGGATTTGCCTTTCTATCTCTTTCAGCAAGAGGCTCTATTCCCCAGCGTTTTTCTATAAATGAAAGGATGCTCACTGTTTCATACGGCGTATGATCCACTACACCACGCTTAGCAAATGGTCCAATGACAATTGCCGGGATACGGCTACCAGGTCCCCAGCGGTCAACGACGGGTGGGTTAACGTGGTCAAAAAAACCTCCAAATTCATCGTAGGTCAAAATCACCAACGCATCTTTTGCATTCGGTCCCTCCAATACAGCATTGATCAAATTAACGGCAAGTTGTTCTGATGAATAGACCGCCGAACTTCCAGGATGCTCATCATTGCCTCCACCTGGTTTAACAAAAGATACACTAGGAAGCGTTCCTTCTTTTGCGGCTTTAATAAAATCGTTTTGATCCTTCATGTGTTTTCGCCCTTCCTTACCATCCTCATAATTAGCAAAATATAAAAAAGGCTCATGATTGTAAGCAAAATTATTTTTACGTTCGGCAACAGCATCATCCCAGCCTTCTGAATACCAAGCCCAACTTACATTTTTCGCTGTCAGGCGATCGCCAATGGTCGGCATGGTCTGAGAAGGTAATAGTTTGGAAGTATCAGATTTCGCGGGATAAGGTTTGTTGCGAGAAAGCACATGATTGATCGCATAACCGTCTGGCGTAACCACACCATCCTTAATCATCTTTCCATTTGCATCGAGTTTAGCAACCATTGAGCTTGGTGCATCAGGCCAAACAGGAATAGCTGCGGAAATCATATAAATATGATTTAAATAGGATCCGCCAAATACACTCTGAAAGAAATTATCACACAATGTATACGCTTTGGCAAACGGATACAAAGGTAGCTTCTCTGTATTGTAATAACCCATCGCTAAACCTTTGGAATCATTATAGAGTGCAAATTTATCCATTTTTCCACCATTGATCTGCAATTGATTATGATAAAAACGGTGTGTAACATCGGGCGTCGCCTTATCCGAAGGTACATACTGGTCTATATTAAAAAATTGATTGGGTAGATTGGTTGGAAAGGAATTATTACGTGGAATTTCGGGGAGGTATTGATAGGCTTTACCATTCTCGTCTACCTGTAAAAAATCCCCCTTTTTGACATTCGCTATGCCATTTGCTCCCTTGAATTCGCCATAAAGATTGTCAAAACTATGGTTTTCCATATAAATAACAACCACATGGTTAATCTTTTTGATCCCTTCATCAAAGGTAATCTCTTGGTGTCGGGCGTTTTTGGTAATTCCGCAACTGCTGATACTCAAAACTCCAAGAGACAAATAAAGTAAGTGTTGTAACCGCATCCTGTCTTCTTTTTAGTAGGTTAGACTGTAATTTCTAGAACAAACTTACAATTATTATCGTTTTCATAACCTATAATCAAAGGGATTTGCGACCAACGTATCAGGTTCTTTACAGGCATCCACCCTCTTATCACTAAAAACAAAGGCGTGTTTACATACTAGGTCGCAGCTTCCACTTCCTCATTCTTGGTATAAAGTTTACTCCTGTAGGTTATACCCCACTTGGTAATCTCATCGATGATTGGACCCAAAGTTTTTCCGCATTCGGTCAACTCATACTCTACCGTCAGGGGTTTGGTATTTAATACTGTTCTCCTGATCAGCTGGTTCATTTCCAAATCCTGCAGTTCTTTAGACAGCATCTTCGCACCTATCCCCTCAACTTCGCGCAGCAGTTCCATAAAGCGCAATTTTTCGACCAACAATAAGGTACCTATAATATGAAATTTCCATTTTCCTGCCAAAATCTCCATGGTATCGTTAATGGCCAACACGCGTGTTTTGCATGCACCTGACGACGTTAAAGTTGCTTCCTTTTTCATTTCACTATTTTTTATTCATGTATTGTCCACCCTCACAGGCTTCCTTATCCCTATACGATCAACGATAAATGAACACACAAGCAAAGCTTGGACCACTGACATGATTTCTTTATTCTTACAAAAATACGCATTTATAAAGTTACAGACCACTATCTTTTTGGAAAGTAGTTTCTTTAAGGAAACTGATACCAAAAATAAACTATCTATCATCTACCTTTGTATCGGCAACATCAGAAGGTGCAAATTGGCACAGTTGATGCTGCAAAATGTAAAGTGTAAATAACATATAAAAAATAAAACGATTAAAAATGAAAAAACAATTAATCTCGGGTTTAGCCCTTATCCTGTTGTTAGCTTCTTGTCAAAACACAAATGGCGACAAAGCAACAACAACAACTGCTCAGGAAGTAACTGAACAAAAAGGACAGACTTACACTGTTGAAGCAGATAAAAGCTCATTAAAATGGACTGGTTACCATAAAGGCGGTTTAAACCCAAGATATGGTGTTTTGAAAAGTGAAGGAACACTTTCAGCTGAAAATAACGCAGTTACTGGTGGTACTTTCACAATCGATGTCAATTCTATTCTGACAGATACAGCTTCTGTAGATCCTGCAACATCCGGTGGCAAAAAATCATCAGATTTGGATGCACATTTAAAAAGTGCTGATTTCTTTGACGTAGCAAAATATCCAACTGCAAAATTCGAAATCACCAAAGTTGGTCCATTCGATGCAGCGCAAGGAAAAAGTGTTGTTGCTGATGCGACAAATACGGTGAGTGGTAACTTAACCATCAAAGATAAAACGGTGAATGTAACTTTCCCTGCCAAAATCACGTTCAATGGTGACGAAGTAACATTCTATTCTAAATTTACGATCCAAAGACAAGATTGGGGTCTTTCTTACGGTACAGAAGGTAATCCACAAGATTGGATGATTGCACAAAATGTTGACATTGAACTTAATGTCACTGCAAAAAATGCGAAATAGTTTTCAATAGCGTTTAGTCGCTTATAGTAAATAGATTAATCGAGTAGGTTCTACTTGATTAATCTATTTGATTTAAATAACCTCCAAATACGAGCTCATCTTCATTCAGGACCCGGGTCAAGTGTGAATCTTTTAGGAGATATAATCGGTCACTTAAATCCATTACCTGCCTAAAATAATGATCTGATATCAATATTCCTTTTCGATGTTTTACTAGCTTAATATGTTCTTTAATGAGTTCAATATAAATAGGGCTAAGACCGACAAAGGGCTCATCAAGTAAAGTGATGGATTCTTTGGTATAAATGATCAATAGCGTTTCAAACAAACGAATCATGCCCAAAGATAGGCTACTCAATCGCCTATTTAAATTCTCTTGAATCAATGGGATCTCCAGTAAATTAACATCATCTATTTGAAAAAATTGAAGGGCTTCAGAAAGCAGCAAATTTCTAGGCAAAAAACCTTCCTGAGGGAGATAGGTAATCTCTCCTGTCTGGTAGCCTTTTTCAAATTTGACACCTTTGCAACGCATGAAAGCAAAATCAGCTTTAATACGTCCAAATATGACGTTCATCAGGGTAGATTTTCCACTACCATTTCTACCCAAAATTCCGACTACTTCATGCTGCGCACATGTCAAATAAAGCCCCGAAAGAATGCTCCCGCCACCACGACTAAACGATAAACTATCTATGTATAACAGCTCATTAGATAAATTTTCAGACTCCAACATAAAATTATAAATAACAAAAAGTCTATTACAGTAAGCCTTATCAGCAGACTTATGGGAGATATATGCAAATTTTTTAGAAATACTTCTTTCTTAGGAAGATGAAAAATATATTCGGCAATAAAAGAAATAATAGAACCAATGACTTTAAACCAAAAAATGAACATATAAAATGATATCATACCGATGGAATTCAGCATAAAACGTGGCGATTGCAAAAGAATGCAGCCTGTCACAAATAAATTAAAGAGGATAATGAATCTAAAAAATTTTATACTCAACCGTATCGTCTTGATGGAATTCAATGGGAAATATATTAGCTACTTTATAATTGGCGTTATCGTAATAAACAGGTTTTAAACGCTGAAATGAATATAGCCAAAAGAAATGACCCAACATTATTTTTAACATTCCTTAACTTCAGCGGATGCACCGAATAGCACCTCTATATCCTCACTCTTCAGTTTGCTCCAATTTTTTCTTCAATCGCTGTTTTGCCTTACGAACTGCTTCTACCGAAACACATAAAAGTTCACTCATACTCGCATTACTTAAATCCAATTTGAGCAGTGCTAATATCTTGAGGTCATTCTCGGTAACCTTTGGATAGGTTTGCCTCATTTGTGTCAGATAAGCTGGATAAACTTTGTTAAAAACATGTTTAAACTTTTGCCATCGCTCATCTGTCATAATGTGATATTGCAAAAGCGCATTTAAATTATCCGTAACTTGTGTCATATATGCCGGATCAGTTTCAGAAATCTTTACAAGCTCCGCTCTGAGCTGCTGAATAGTTGCATCGTTCTGACGGATCCTATCGGTAGTTTCAGTCAAAGAATTTCTTAGCATCAGTAGCTCCTGATCTAGCAATTGTTTTTCATAAGCAAGCGCAAGTTGGTCTCTCTCCAACAGTGTATTCCGCATCTTAATTTTAATTTTCGACTTATTGACTAACAATACAACTATGGCAAAAATCAAGATAAGAACAATGCCTATAAACTGATACATCCGTTTTGTCCGAATCCGTTTTTCTTCCGTCGCCTGGATAGTCCGATTGTATTTTTCAGATTCTCTTTGCCAGAGCATTTTCTGGATCTCTTTATCATTCATCCTTTTTTCCAACGAATCTTTCAGCATCAGATACAAATGCAATTGCTTTAGCTCATCCCCTCCACGTCCCAATCCCCGCATGATGTTGGATTTGGTTTTTGCTAATTCCATTTTATATTTTAAAAAATAGGGCTTATCTTCCATTAAACGCTCACTGGCCATCACATACTGCTCAGCCAATTTCCATTCTTTTCGTTCGATATACCAACTTGCTAAATTGAGATTTGCCCGCATTGCATCTCTACGCTCATTATAACGCACAGAGAGCTCAATATTTTTCTTGACCAACGCAATAGCTTTTTCCTTTTCACCTTTTCGCCATGCATGATCCGCTAGATTCCCTGAAATAATACCGATCCAAACCGAATCTTTTGCCAATTTAGCCTCATCCATTGCGCGATTCAAATAGGTAAAAGCTTGGTGATTGAGCGAGTCCTTTGCCAAATATACAGCAATTGAATTGATCAGATCGATACGTTCTCGTGAAGCCTGCTTGGTAAAAGGTAGAGCTTCTTCTAAATAAACAACAGCATTTGCCTGATCACCTATATAACTGTAGAAACTCGCCATAAATTGGTAATGCTTGACTACCAAGGGGATTTTTTTGATATTAACTTTAGATTTTAAATCATTCGCTCGTAGAAAGAACGGAAATGCTTCTTTTACCCGTCTATAGATAAAATTGTAATACCCTTCACGCGCACAACCCAACATTTCTAATTCAGCGTCTGGATGTACACGTAGCAACTGCTCAGCCAAACGATAATACCGTTCAGATGATAAATTTATACGATCAAACGCAATAGAGAAACCATCGGCCATACGCATATAATAGACCCATTTTAAAGCAACACTCCTTTTTTTGTCTGCCAATTCCAAAATTGGGGCCAAGGCATTTTTCAACTTTATCGTATCACCGTCAAACCTAATGGGCAACTGAAGGGCAGCTTCTAGTTGGACAACAGGGTTTTCCATAGCAGATATTTCCGCTACAGATTGCCCACGTACATGATTAAGGTTGCATGACAACACCAAAGAAACGAGTACAAAAAAATAAAATAAAATGGTTTTCATGCTTAAAAAAGGTGAATTTCAGCGCTCCGTCTCCCCTATTGGCATAACCGACAAATTAATTTTCAATAATTCTTAAAAATTAACACGAAAAATACTCCAAGAAAATGGTTAATACTGACATATTGCTCACAAATCGATACGTCTACTTGCGGTTATAAATATAATATTTATAACTTTAACATAATTATACATTTTTATTAAAATTTCGCCTTCTTTTGACAACACTGCAACCCACTAGATTTGGAATATCAGGTCTTTTATTTAACACTTTTCCCAAAAGATGAACAAAATTCAAACAAAAACAATAGGATTAACTCTCCGAAAAGGAATATTGCAAGATCTACAAGAAATATTAATCCTATTTTCTGGAACGATTGAGACTGTGTGTGCAGATGATTATAATAACGAGCAAATTGTAGCATGGATATCATCCATCAATAATCATGACCGTTGGCATCGGCTAATCGAAGATCAGTATTTTATTGTAGCTGTGCTCAATCAGAAGATTGTTGGTTTTGCCTCCTTATATCATGGCGATTATATTGACGTCTTGTATGTCCATAAAGATTTTCAACGCCAAGGAATTGCACAAAAACTTTATAATGCACTGGAAACCGAAGCTACCAAACATAAAAACACTTTTTTAACCGCAGACGTAAGCAAAACAGCAAAACCTTTTTTTGAAGCCAATGGATTTAAAGTTATCGCTGAGCAGATCCAAATACGAACTGAAGTCGAAATACCAAACTATAACATGAAAAAAGATCTTTAGATTTACTTCCGAATTTTAGAAATGCTCCCCATAGTCGATTACTTCAGTTTTCAAAATCAGCTTACTTTCAGTATCATTCCTTAATGTCGCTGTTGCTATTTTAGTCTTTGTATCAACATTGAACTCCAGCACAGCCCCAATGTTCTTTTTGTCATAAAAAAATGAGGCAAAGTTTTTAAAAGTCTCAATTTCATCAAACAAAAACCGCACAGCACATCGGTTATTATGCTGATCATACCATTTGATATAAACATCTTTGGGAATACCTCGAAATGCCATGTCCATATCCCGAAGCCCCTCATCAAAGACAAAACGCTCTGCATTATAAAATTCAAAGTCTGCGTCGAATGTTTTAATATCGGCAGACAGAACAAGTTTTGGCTGTAAAGAATACCGTGCGCGCAATTTATCCCAATAACCATAGGGAATAGGTTTATTTGCAATAGCTTGTTGAACATCCGAAGGAATAATCGATGTATCGGACAATACCTGTTCGCGCCATTTCTGATTAAAGATATTACCGTACGCTCCATTATCCTTGGATGTATCCGTAGCATGGATCACTACTTTTTCTGCTTGATAACGACCAATTTCGACCTGACGACGTCCTGTTCCAGTGGCCCATATCACAACTACACCCTCCGGAGCAAAGCCCAAAATAATCTTATTATAATGTTCATCAACAGTTTTCGTCGCCCCTTTTTCTTGGTATGGCGTACTGAATAACGTCCGCAATTTACCATAATCGATCGGACCGTTCATGCGATAAAAAACATCTTCAGCAAATGAATACCAAGTAATGTCCAATGCCTTAGGCAATGACATCACTTGCTCATATGTACCACCCCCAGCTTGCCCCCACACCGCATTATAGTTCACGATATTCCCCTCACTAAATGTAAACTCGTAATCCTCATCTTTCGGAAAGATAAAGCGCCCTTTATACAACTGAACGGGATAAGCTGTTGGATTACTCATCGCACAGAACCATTTATAGCGTCCTTCTCTGATATTATCTTCTTGCGTGAGGCGTTCTTCCCTGAGTTCATTAAACTCACGTATTGTCGTTGAGAACGCGAATATAATTGGTAGCAAAATAAGATATCCAAGGAAAGTCGGAACCAAATATTTCCAGGATTTTACGGCCCATGTAATAATCACGCCGCTAAAAAATGTCAGGAAAATACTGAGTGTTAAAATCAAGGGAAACATTTCCTTAATCACTCCCCCTAGATCTGCATAAAGCCGATGCTCGTATTCATCACCCAAGGTTGATAAAAAAAGAAGTACCGGAAGCAATAAAGAAAACAAGCAATAAAAAAGAAAACCATAGCCAAGTTCAAAAGCGAATTTTGGTTTCTCTAAGACCTTTAACTTTTTCCGAAAGAAATTAAAATGGAAATAAACCAAGGTGATAACAATAAAATAAGGCGAACAGCAAAATGCAGCATAAACCAAATTTAAATCTGCATTATGTACAAGTAGGCTCGCGATTAGGCTGATGATAGCAACCAAAAAAGCAGAAACTGTAGCTCTTAAAATCATTGTGATATGTTTTTAATCAAAAAATTCTGTTGATTTCGCCTAACCGATACCAACAGGTATCAAAAATAACAAGAAATGTTTTAGGAATATAAGCCGATCGATATTCAACTACATTGATCAAATATTCGACACAAAGCAGACAATATATTTTTTTCACAAGAATGTATTTAATTAACTTTTATCGGTTTTCGCCGGGATCGATATCCTGAGCCATTTCAAACACAGTCAATAAAGAGCCAGCTTTCCCCCCTCTCCAACAAGAGATCGTTCGTTATAGCAAATTTTCTTCGAAAACACTCCAATCAAAGGTCCTCTAAGGAAAGTCGATCAAGTTTACTAACTTCGTTTTTATTCTTCAAATCATGGATAAACATAATAAAATTAGAAAAGCCAAAGAAAGTGATTCGCATGTTGTACCTGAAATTATGCTCCAGGCGATGGGAGACATTATATTTCGTTTTATTCAAAAAGAAGATCCAACTGAGGCAGTACTTTTTCTAACCCAGCTTTTTAGGCAAAAAGGTAATCTCTATAGTTATGAGAATACATTTGTCGCAATTGACGATAATGAACGTATTGTAGGCTCTTTAACCGGGTACAATGCTGATCAGTTTGTTGAATTAAGACAGCCTATTTTGGATCACATGAAGGAGCAGTACAACAATAATTTGATTCCAGAAGCCGAAACAGCTGGTGACGAATTTTATATCGATTCAATTGCTGTTGCTCCCATTGCACGAGGTAAAGGTATCGGAACACAACTTTTACAGTATGCGATTACACATGCCAAGCAACATGGTTTTAAACAAGTTGGTCTGCTCGTTGACCTAAAGAATCCCAATGCGCAAAAGCTCTATGAAAGGATTGGTTTTAAGCTTGGTAAAAAAACTCCTTTCGCAGGAGGCGAATATTACCACATGTATATTTCCCTTGATTAAATACAGTGTTTAGCTTATTTATCGCCATTCAGGCCTTATAATCAGTCCACTTAAAACAAAATTCCGAATTAGGAAATACCGCAATCCGTGTGGTCAAAGATGTACCTCTTGACAGAAGACGTGAAGAAGTATTACGCTGATAATGAAGATTGGACGATTAACAACATGATCAAACTTTTTACGTTTATTTAGAATAATTACTGATAATACTGTATTTTTGCGCTGTTCATCCTATTGACAGCGCATCTATGACAAATAAAAGAGCTAAACAAAATATTCTAAAAAATATACTTGGAAAACTCCATCTTTATTTCGGCTTATTATTTGGTGTAATCTTTTTTGCTGTTTGCGTTACAGGAATGTTATTGAGTTTTGAAAAAGAGCTTACACCACTTTTATGGCCGAAAGAACAGAAGGTAACCGTACAAACCAATCGTCTTTCCCTTGCACATATTTCCCAAAAAGCCGAAGTCATATTTCCGGACAAAAAGTTGTTTCGCATCGAAATTCCAGCAGACCCTTCCCGTAGTGTCCGCATACAGTATGGGCAAAAAAAGACCGGATATTGGTATGCATATATGAATCCTTATACTGGAGAACTATTATCCAAAGGTCGGCAGAGTGACCGTTTTTTTCAAAAGACTTTAGATATCCATCGTTTTCTTCTCGTCGAAAAAATCGGAAGTACCCTAACGGGAATCTCAGCTCTAGCGGCTCTCTTTCTTGCCCTAAGTGGTATTTACCTTTGGTGGCCCAAAAATAAATCCATGCTCAGACAACGTGTAACGATGAAAATGGCAGCCTCTCTCAAAAGAAAGGTCTGGGATTTTCACGCAGTCGGCGGTTTCTACGCATCTTTGTTTTTAATTATTTTTACCTTAACAGGATTGACCTGGAGTTTCGATTGGTACAATAAACAATTCTATAAAGTATTGGGTTCAACCCAAAAATCAACAAAAGAGAAGATCAGCAACACCAACAAACTGGCTTTTTCAGATTACCTCGTGCTGGATACGATCTATCAGCAGCTAAACAACCTATATCCTACCTCAGGAAATATAATTGTCACATTTCCTGAAAAGAAGGATTTAGCTTTTGCCCTAACCAAGGAAAATTTTTCAAATTCAATATTACAGATCAACCAAGCGTTCTTTGACAGCAAATCCGGACAGTTACTTAAAAATAACCCCTTAGAAAAGTTACCATTGGCTCAGCAGGTTCAACGGATGATGAAACCCATCCATATGGGATCGATATTTGGACTACCCTCTAAAATTATTGCATTCTTAGCCGTTACACTAGCAGCGTCTCTCCCCATCACAGGGATATGGATATGGCTGAACAAAAGAAAGAAGAAGAAACCGTCAAAAAGCCAAAAGAAGAAAGCAATTCAACTTCAAACCATAGCATAGCCTACCATGCGTATTATCCTTATTTTTCTCATCTTTCTGATAAGTCGAGCAGAAAGCCAAGCCAGTGCCTTTTGGATGGAGGTGATACCAGCTGCTAAAAACAGTTCATTGGTAACAGTCCGCGTGTGTTACGGTTATATTGATGACCTTAGTGTAAGACATCGTACAAGTGGCACCGAATTCGAGTCCATAAAATTGTTTGACTTCAAAATACGAGCAACCTCAGGCCTAGAATCACCATTGTTATTGGTAAAAAAAGTGGATTGCTGGGAGGGGACATTTTCCGCCAAAGCAAACACATTTTATCAGGTTATTGGAATCAATACCAAGTTACCCGTCATCGTTAGAAATACAAAGGATTCCAGTAAAAACATCCGTTCCATTGAATATCTTTACGGTGAATATGGACGCTCCAGCACGCCGGGTACCTTACCTATCATAGCGGAAGGTCCATATATCCAACTCATACCACAAAAAGATTCTTATCAGATATTACCTTACATCTATGGTAAACACCCGACGAAAGAGTCTACTATCCGAATCTTTAACCCGGAGAATTGGGAGAAAAATATTCCAGTTGACACCGCTGCAAATATAGTTTTTCGGGCAACTCAAAAAGGTATGTATATGATCCGGCTAGATTGGTATGAAAATAGCCCCGGCGAGGATCGGGGTATTCCCTTTATGAGAATCAGACATCGGTGCAATTATTGTCTCAATCTGTAAATAGATAAAAAAAGAGAAG
>NZ_DDGR01000023.1:0-210535 GCF_002337775.1 Sphingobacterium sp. UBA1897 | reverse complement strand
CTTCTCTTTTTTTATCTATTTTATATCGTTGTGGTCTTCCACTAAAATTTTAGTGTAAAGTTAGCCAAAACACGCGCCGGGCTCTGTGGCGTAAGCCTTACCGACCAAGCTTTCTCACTTGTCAAATTATCTACTTTTATTCCGACCCTAAATTTAGGTTGATCATAATAAACAGTTGCGTCAAATAGCTGATAGGAAGGAATAATAACCTTAGCCGTCTGTGTATTTGTCTGATAAGAGGAACTTCCCATATTTCCTCCAAATCCGGCGCCCAGTCCTTGATATTTTCCAGCTGGTATACGATAACTCAACCAAAAATTCAACATACGCTGTGGCCCCGAAAGTGCAGGTCTCAAACCATTTACCGATGGATCGGCATTACTATATTTACTCTCATTATAAGCATATCCAGCTACAATATTCATTCCGTTAAATGGGTTCGCGGTCAATTCCACTTCAACACCTTTACTTAACTGTGTACCGTCCTGGATGGAATAATTACTATCATCTGGATTCGTGCGTAAAACATTATCCACACGGATATCGTAATAACTTACAGTTCCAGCCAACCGGTGGTTGAATAGATCCCCTTTTACACCAAACTCCATCTGATTGGCATATTCGGGTTTGAAAGGATTGCTATTGATATCCACACCACTGATGTTATTAAAACCATTCATATAGTTTCCAAATACCGATAGCTTATCTTTGAGCGCTTCATATACCACACCAAATTTGGGTGACAATGCTGTTTGCCCAAATGGTCCTTTTTGAATCCCCCCAGCACCTATTCCGCCCGTAGTTTCCCCTGTCGTAATATTGTAGACCCCATGATATTGGAAGCGGTCCACGCGCAAACTCGCCATAACCATCAATTGATCAGTCAAATTAAATACATCAGAAACGTATGCTGCATAAGTATCGTCACTATTTTTCTCTTTACGATAGGCAGATTTTGCGGTTAAAGAATCAACAATAAAATGATTGATACGATAATCTGCAGGTGGATTTATAAAATTGATTGTCCGAGTGTTGGTATGGTAGCGATCAAAATAATTGGAATTATTATAGTAGTCCAAGCCTATAACCATCCGGTTGCGAAATTTTCCGATATGAAAATCACCGATAAAATTCTGTTGCAGATCCGTCGCAATAAACGACGTAGTTCCCACCATAACCTGTGCATTTAAGGTCGAATCAGATTTACCATTCAGCGCTGAGATATACCCATTGATAGTTGAATTTGCCCTAGAAATGATAGTCTGTGAAGTCCATTCTTCTGAAATTTTATAGTTCATCTGCGCAAAAATATTGAACATCTGCGTTTGATAGGCTAAATCATTGCTTAGAAAAGTCTTTTTGTAAGGGAATTTCATATCACTGATGGACTGCACTTTGTTACTTCCAGTGTATGGGTTGAAACGTACCACAGATGTTCCTTTAGCCTGTCCGTACTCAAGATCCAAGAGTAATGAAAGCCGATCTGTTATCTGGTACGAGAAACTTGGTGCCAAGGCAAAGCTATTGGTAAATCCCAGGTCCTGAAAACTTTTTTCTATCGTTCCAGCGGCATTGATTCTGAAAAGAGCTGTCCGGTCTGCATTTATCGGCGTATTGAGATCCAAAGCTACACGGTTATAATTCCAGCTTCCACCTACATAACCAACTTCGCCCCCAAAATCGTTATAAGGCTTTTTGGTAACACGGTTATAAACGCCACCGTAACTGCTCGACACACTTTTTCCAAACAAGGTAGCTGATGGTCCTTTTATGGCTTCAATGCGCTCCAAATTGACTGGATCGATAAAAGAAAAAGCCGCTCCGGCAACACCATTACGCGCATTTGGCTCAGTTTCAAATCCTCTCGAACGAAACGTTACCCGGCCTTGATTAGCAATCATCGGTATACCAGCACCGGGAACATTTTTAGAAATGCTACCGAGGTCCACGGCGATTTGCTCCTGAAAAAGGGCTTTGGGAACGGCATTATACACCTGCGGGTTCTCCAAATTTTTTAAAGGTAAGCGCGCTACGTACACACTTTCTTTTTGAACAAACCTGTTGTTTTTACCGTGCACAACAACTTCCTGCAAAGCAAGTACATTCTCGTCAGACATCTGATAATTCGCTTCCACATGAATAAGAGGAGCTCCGATGTGAACGGGGATCTTGATTTCCTTTGCCCCTAATAATTGTACACGAATGGTATAATTACCTGTATCTAACCCTTTGAAGATGTATTTACCATCCTCATCTGTAAGGGTAGTTCGCTGAAGTTCTTGCAATGAAATAGCCTTGGAAGCCATAGGTTCACCATCCACCATTGTTAAGCGCCCGCGAACGCTGCCCTTGCTCTCCTGCGACAGCAGATTGTGTGAAAGATGTAAAAGGCTAATGATAAAGACAGTGCGTAAAATTGATCGCATTGAAAAAATGTATGTTTCCATTTAGACAAAAGAATTTGTAGATGATATTGTCTCTTTGTAGGAGCGCAATGAATAATGGCTCAAAGATATACTATTTTTAATAATTCTAAATAAAAGAATTATTAAAAATAAATCGATGACGGAAGGACACAAATTGCTAGGGAAATATCCCTTTCATTCTTCACATTTTTTTCGATATTAGTAGCTATGACAGACCGCAAAGAAAATTCGACGAATGCAATCAATGAAAAAACATTACAACAGTTCTGTAACGCCTCAAAAACGTTGGCATTATTCAGTGGTCGATGGAAACTTTCGATTCTATTCAAACTCCTCGAGCAGGACACAAACTATTCGGAATTCAAAATTCTTCTGCCCCAAGTAAGCGATCGTACACTTGCGAAACAATTGAAAGAATTGCAGCTGGATGGACTCATTCAAAAAGACCGAAGTAAAACAGCATCTGTCTATTCACTGACCGACAAAAGTCATCAGCTAAAACCCCTATTGGCAGCCCTTTCTGGGTTTAACAACGACCATCCTTAACTAAAATCAACCCGCTCCAAAAATTCAATCACCTCTCCATTTGGACTATAAACGAGACTGTTGCGTACAAAAACATCTTTTTTACCTTGACTGAGCCTGAGTTCGAAAACACCGGCACTCAGGTCCTTTGCACCATGGGCGATAGCCTGTATTCGGGCATCTTCGGCATCTTCTACCGTAAAACACAGATGAAGTAGCGCATTCTCGACATATTCCTCTCCTTCTTTACGCCTTCTTCCCTGCGTTGGAATAGCAGCATTCTTATCACAAATTTCCAAATAATAGCCTATAGAGGCATTAAAAAGCATGGCGCAGCGTTCTAAATTGAACTCGGGTAACGACCATTCATGCACGACAATAAAACCAAGATTTCCATAAAAGCCAATCGTCTTATCAAAATCCTGAGCCTTAATCGATAGGTGGTGAAAACCCACAATATTATCTTTCAATTCCATAGGGTATAATTTTTGAACAAAACTAATGTGTTTTTCCGGAGACTGGAACAACTTACAAAATTGTAAGTTGCACTGGTCGGATCGAAAACCAACAGGTCCACGTTGCGCGCCGCAATGGAACCAATTTTATCAAACTAACATCCACTTACTTATAGCATAAAATGATCCTGAAAGATCGGACAGAAAACTATCCTCCAATCCCATTGGACGAGAAAAGAGTATACGTTAAAACTAGCCGTATCAAAAGGGAGATTTTAAATTACAGGAGATAGATCTTATTATTTTAGTGTACTTTTGCCCAGTAAATTTTTCGATCTGAACAAGAGCCAAAAGCGTTGTAACTACCATGAGTCTATAAAAATGGGGCATCCCTTAGACATCATTTCGATGGACTTTGCTGCCAAAGTATCGTGACACCCAGCATAAGAAATCGAATGTTATAAATTCTTCAAAAATCAAGATAGAATGCGCAAAGTTTAAAGCCCTTGGTCTACATATTTTTGCAAATAAAATGAAACAGCATCTCCACAGACAATTACGGATCTATAGATATGTGATCTATAGAGAGACATTAGTCGATCCTTGGGAACATTTTTGGTCATTTATTGGTGCATTTGTTGGGATATTTATTATCGCCTATATCCAATCACTTCATTTACCTTCGCTCGAAAATGTCTTTTTGATAGGTTCTTTCGGAGCTTCCTCGGTTTTGGTTTATGGTGCCATACAAAGTCCACTTGCACAGCCACGCAATTTAATCGGCGGCCATGTTGTTTCTGCAATCGCCGGAGTTACCGTTGCACAGCTCCTTCCCGATATTATCTGGCTGACCGCTCCCTTTGCCGTTGCCCTGTCCATTGTTTGTATGCAACATACACGCACGCTGCATCCTCCTGGTGGAGCAACTGCACTCATTGCAGTCAGCAGCGGAACAAAGATCTCTTCAATGGGATATTGGTACGTATTAAGTCCAGTACTATCAGGTTGCATAATTTTATTCCTGGTGGCTCTAATCTTTAACAATATCACAAAAAAGAGACATTATCCTGTAAAAAAATCACGTTTACGCCGTTCAAGAAGGCAGCATCTAAAAACCCGTTTTGATAGCGCCAAGAACCCGTCAAACCTATAAAGTGCTGGAATCCCTCATTCTATCCAAATCTATCGGATAGAATGGGTACTTGATTCATATCCTAGCAAAATCCGCCGAAGATTAAGCTAGAATGATCTATTTTGAGACTAGAAAGCCACTATAGTCCATAAAATTACCTTTCCTTTAAATTAAGTAAATTCTCAAAATTAACTTGCATAAATTTTAACAATTACCTAATTTCATCAGCAAAACACATATTAATACATAAAAGTATTTCCATAAAAATAATTATTTAACAAATAATCACTTAAATCAAAACCATTATTTAAAAAACACGTTAACTATTTTATTAATTACATTTAATTATATACTAACAACGTAAACCAATCATGACCAGATTTACTCAAACAGTGCTGTTGATTCTGTTAATCTTCACAAGTCAACTTGTCGTTAATTGTTCCTCGGATAAGGATCCAATTGATGAAATCGAAAATTCGACCAGTTGGATGGACGACCTCGAAAAATCTTTAGGAACAGGCACCAAAGCCAAATTAAACAATTGGATAGCAAAAGGTTTGGACCAAACCAAACTCAAAGAAGCATTTTCCAAGTTAAAGGATAAGGCTGCTCTGCTGAATAACCTGGAAACAGCACAAAGTATTTATCATCAGAGGGTATATATTGAAGACTGGAACAATATCCCTGGAATAGAAAAATCTGATTATGTACCGAATGGCTTATCCAATGGAAAAACTAGCCCATGGAATAATCCAGATTTAGATTTACCAGCAGTAGAGGCTGCCAACTTTGTGGACGCTACAGCGACAGAACTACCCGCAGGCACCAAAATATATCGTGTCACTGGAGGAAATCCTGCCGGCGGCTACTGGACCAAAGAGATTCCAAAATCCGTCGGCGACGTAATCGGCGGTACTGCCGTTCAACCGGCATGGAACAACTTCAGTAAATTTTACCGGTATGAAGTTCCACAAGCCAAAACACTAAAAGTATGGCAGGGCGCCACCGCAAGACAACCTATTGCCACAGGTATAATCAACCCCCATCTTCCTGGTAAAGCAATTCAGCTATTTATCCCTGCTGCTGTCAGAGATGATGCCTTTAAGCAACTCGTACAAGAAATTCCTTTACCATGGTAAATATTGAATACATAAAAGCGCATTATCTGCAACTTCTGACGCTATTGCAACAGGAAGTTTCACTCAACCAGTCAACTCAGGAGTTTCTAAACTATGTTCTTCTTTATAAGAATAAATTTTCAAGCGCAGAAAATGTAGACAATGTACAAGAGCTTCGGGAATTTCTGAGAGGAGCAAACCGATTTGCAGATGAGTTTTCATTTTCAGATCAGAACGGCAGCCAAATACGGGCCTTGATCAAAGGTCTCTATGACCTATTGAATAAGACGATTTAAAACCTATAATAATAGCGTTTCGGCCTATATCCGAAACGCTATTATCGTACGAAGTCTATTTACTTTTCTAAAGAAAGTGCTGTCCCTTCTTTAATTTCATCATTTGCATGTAATAGAATCCGATCATGTATATTCAGCTGACCAAAAATTTCTGTTGAATCATGTGTAGACACCCCTTCTTTGATATCCACAAAATGAGCTTTTCCATCAACGACTTGAATAACATATTGTCTTTCCGTCGAACGAACAATGCTATTCGATGGCACCAGTAAAGAACTGGCTCCGGCAGAAAGCGGTATATCAACCTCACAGTACAAACCAGGCTTCAGTAGATTATCGGCATTGGGAACATCCACCTCTATCGCTTCCGACTGCATGGCCCCTAGCGAATTCGCTGATCTTGCGATCATCCCATCAAATACTTTATTTGGTTTATTATTGAAACGATAAGCTACTTTTTTAGATAAATCAACTTTATCCACATAGGTCTCTGGAATCTGTACTTCCAATCGCAATCGATTAAGATCCTGCAAAATAAGTAAAGGCTGATCGCTTCCTTTTCCTGGACCGACCAACGCACCTTCTGATACATTACGTTGCACAATAATACCATTAAAAGGAGCTTTGATATCCAGATAAGATTGCATCATCTCCACCTCTTCTACATTAGCTTTTTCCGACATGGCAACAGCTTCATCTGCTTTCATCTTTGACAACGCATTATCCAGATCCAAAGGTGAAACAGCCCCCTCTTCCTGCGCTGCATTTTTCAGTCGGCGATATTTATCTTTGCTCGCCGAAGCCGTTTCCTGCGCCTGTACATAACGCGAACGCGCGGCCTGTACTGCCGCCAGCATTTCTGGTGCTTCCAACTGGATTAACAGTTGGCCTTTCCTGACAATAGTTCCACGGTCCACATGAATATGTTTCACAAAACTATTCATCTTCGCATAAATATTGACTTCATTATATGGTTTAAGTTTTCCCGGCAATCTAACACTGCTCGACATAACCTTTTCCTGCAACACCGCAACTTCATGAGCTGCAGTCTTGCCCGGTTGTTTTGGCGTAAGGTCGATAGGCTTCTCTGTGCTTCCGCAAGCAGTTAATAAGCTTATCGACAAGAATACATAGCATAGTTCTTTCATCTTTAATCATTTTTCCCACCCACTAGATGGTATATTTCTTCTTCAAAATTTTAAGTTCACCGTATCGTAAAATGACATTTAAGCCTGCTAAGCTTAACACCTAATTTGCGATATAAGCATTGTTGTCTAAAATAGCCTCTGCATCCACCGGTTCCTCATGCGGTAGCAGTGAAACAGAATCATAGTTGGATTTCTCTTTCATCCACACAAACAACAAGGGTAATATGAAAAGGGCGGCAAAAGTTGACGCAAACAAACCACCGATAACAGCACGTCCAAGTGGCGCGGCCTGCTCCCCAGTTTCTCCCATTCCCATAGCCATCGGAATCATCCCCGCAATCATAGCCATACTCGTCATTAATATGGGACGCAAACGTGTAGCAGCACTCGCAAAAGCCGCCGTCCGTGCGTTACGAAGATCGATACGCAAATTTTCTGCCCCCGAAACGATAAGAATGGCATTTGCAACCGAAACACCTGTAGACATGATCATGCCCATATAGGATTGTAAATTTAAAGTCGACCCCGTCAATATGAGCATCAACAATGCCCCAAGAATAACTGCCGGAATAGTCACCAAAGCCGTTAAGGAAAGTTTCACACTTTGGTAATTCGCCGCCAATAAAAGAAAAATAACAACCACAGCACATAGCAGGCCTATTTGAAGGCTACTCATGGTCTCAAGCAACAGTGTAGACATTCCCTTCATCTCAACGATGACACCTCGGGGTGGAGCAGCCAGGCTCCGAATCGCTTTTTGAACATCCGCTGTAGCCGTCCCCAGATCCTTTTGGTGTATATTGGCCATCACAGTTAAATAGCGCCTTGGCCCTTGTCGGTCATACTCTCCAGGCATATATTGTGTGTTAAAACTCGCAATATCGCCTAAGGTTGGCGTTAACTGCCCTTTGACTAATGGAATTTCACGCAACTCGTCCATCGTATTCATCACATACTCAGGCACCTGAACCTGTACCTGATACGTATAGGTGTTATTCTCATCAAGCCATTGTATCTTTTGCGTAAAACGACTCGAAGACGTACTCGCCGTCACAGACCGGGCAATATCATCCATCTGTAAACCCAATTGTGATGCTTTGAGCCGATCGATGGCTATTGCAATGGTCGGTAACTTCAAGGGTTGAGCAATCTGTACATCCCGTAAATAATCAATCTTGTGCAGTGCTGAAACAACTTTGTCGGCATATGACTTCATCTCATCCATTTTCTTTCCGGCAATACGGACCTCGATCGGTGTGGCCGCACCTTGGCTCATAATTTTCTCGGTCATGTCTATAGGCTCAAAATTGAACCGCAAACGTGGCATTTTATACTGAATATTATGTCTGAGTACATCTTTAAGCTCATCCATATTAACATGATAATCTGCATTTAAGTTCACCTGAATAACAGCCTCATGTGTCCCTGTATTGAAAACATACAAATTACTAACACCATAACTGCTCGGAACCAAACCAACATAAGCAGAACTGATGGCGACCTGATGATTGACCGTACTGTCAATCAATTGCAGAACCTGTTTAACAGATTCCTCCGTACGTTCCAATCGTGTCCCATCGGGTTCCTTGATCCGCAATTGAAACTGTCCGTTATTGACTTTCGGCATCATATCCTTGCCGATATATAGGAATGCAAGCGCCGACATCGCAAGCGTACAAAACAAATAGCCTAAAACAACCCTACCCTTATGACGCATGGATCGATGTAATATCACGCGATACCGCTTTTTTATCCGATCAAAAAAACTGGGTGAATCCGATTGAGCATGCCCCAGATGATGATCCTTGAGCAACCAATTGGATAAGATTGGCACCAATGTTTGCGCCATAAAATACGAAGCAATCATCGTTAAACCAATGGACAGAGATAAAGGTAAAAACATGGCTCTAGGGATGCCTTCCATCATAAACGATGGTGCAAAAACAGCCAGGATACAAAAGAGAATCAACAACAATGGCACCGCAATCTCTTGACAGGCACGATAAATTGCTTTCCGTTTGGCGGTCCCTTTTTCCTGATGCTGATGGATACTTTCAATTGTCACCGTGGCCTGATCAACCAAAATCCCAATCGCCAGTGCCAAACCACTTAAGGTCATAATATTGATTGTTTGTCCGAAAAGTTTCAGCAACAATACCCCCAATAATATGGAAACTGGTATTGTAATGATGACGATCAGACTGCTACGCCAATCCCGCAAAAATAACAACACCATCAACCCGGTCAATAAAGCCCCAAGTCCGCCTTCGTGCAAAAGGCTTTGGACCGAATTCATGACGGCCACAGACTGATCAAACTCATAAGAAACTTTCACATCTTCAGGAAGCAAGTTTTGAATCTCCGGTAATTTAGCTTTCAGATTACGCACAACAGCCCAGGTAGAAGCGTCAGCAGTTTTCACCGCAGGAATATAGACGGATCTTCTTCCATTGATCAATGCATAACTTACCGTAATATCGGATCCATCTGATACCCGAGCCACATCTTTCACATAAATAGGTATCCCATTTTTCGTCAAAATTGGAATATTGGCAAAGTCGCTTACATTCTTAATGAGGGAGTTTATCGTCGTGACATACATTGTATTGTCAAGGTGAAGGTTACCCGAAGGAGACATCACATTGAATTTTGACAAAGCCATCACAATTTCATCTGCCGTTAAATGATAACTTCGTAGTTTATTGGGATCAACATTGACCGTTATAGTCCTTGAGTTGGCTCCAAAAGGCGGTGGAGCTGAAAGTCCGGGCACAGCGGAAAACATCGGACGAACAAGTGTACTTGCCATATCATAGATTTCCTTTAAACTCCGTGTTTTAGATGACAGCACTAGCTGTCCGACAGGAAGGGATGAGGCGTCAAAACGGACAACTTGCGGAGGCAATGCTCCCGGAGGAAAGAATTTCATGGCCCGGTTTACCTGCAATGCAACCTGTGCCGATGCCTCGGCCATATCCGTATTTTCATAAAAACTCAATTTCAGTAAGGTCAGCCCCTGAATATTCTTGGCAGAAATATTTTTTATACCGTTGACATATAGAAATTGATCCTGCATTCGGGAGGAAAAAAAACCTTCCATCTGCTGTGGAGACATGCCACCATAAGACTCAATCACATATATTGTAGGCGAATTAAGCTGCGGAAAGATATCGATAGGGATCTTAAAGAGTGATAAGATCGAAAATAACAATAGACTCAGTGTAATAATCACTGTCGTAATCGGCCTTTTTAAAGCAACTGTAACTAATGACATAGACATTTATTTAAAAAGTTGGAGAAATCCGTCTACATTATTCTGGGCAACGACCTGATGGAACAATGCGAGGTAATAATTATACTTGGCAGCGATATAATCCCGCTCAGCCTGATAGAGCATATTTTGTGCGACATTGACTTCAACAATATCTGTAAGCCCATTTTTATAAAGCGAGAACTTTTGCCGATAGGCTGCATTAGCGGCTTTGGTCTGATGCGGGATCTCGTCCAACCTCTGCTCGGCAGTAGCAACCTCCGCAGCAGACTGCGCAATATTCATCGTAATATTGGCCTGCTGCTCCTGCAGCTTTTGCCCAGCCTGATCAACCATCAACTGCTGTGTATGGAGTTTTGCTTTTTTCCGTTGAAGGTCAAAGATGTTGTAATTGATTCCGACACCAACGAGATAATTACCTCGTTCCACTCCAAATCCCTCGCCTAGGGAACGGTAACTATTGCTGTGATCTACACTCGCGGCACGTCCCCAAACTGCCCCCGAAAGAAAGAGCTTAGGACGGTAGCTTTTTGATACAAGCTTTTCCTCCATTTTGGTTTTATCAAATAACGCATTGTAATAGGCTACTAAGGGATGCTGCGTCCCCCCATTTAATTCAATGGGCGAACTTTTCACCTGCTCAAAGAGGATCTTTTCAGCGGTCGTATCGGCAACAATTTGATCGGGGGGCAACGCAGAAAGCGTCGATAAACGAATCTGCAACTGCCGCTGTTGATTCTCAAGTTCAATTAAGCTCAGCTTCGCCCTTGAAATCTCCGCATCCGCCATACTGGTATCAACCCCCGCCCGGATACCGCTTTTAACTACAGCAAATATCGATTGCCTGATCTCTCGGTTTCGATCGATACTCCGTGTCTGAATCTCAATAAGGTCATGCAATTTTAACAGCTGAAGATAACTGTAGATCGTAAACGATTGCAGGTCGTATTTTGATTGATCAAATCGTTTCTTTTCAACGTTAACCGCCGATTGAGCCAATTGATCTTGCGCCTGGTACGCGCCGAAATTATAGAACTCCCATTGAAACGCCGCAATAGCAAGGTTGCTACTGACGGCATTGTAATTATTATTTTCACGTATTCCCCCATTATTGGTCGGCACAATACCAAATCCAAAGTAAGGGCCGGGCACATTATTATTTGAACCGAGATCAGCTTGATAGGATAGCTGCAAACTCGGCAAACGGTTATTTCGTATTTCCTGCACACGAGCTTCTTGTACCATAGTACCCGTATAGTCAGTACGCAAAGAAGGCGCATGTTGTGCTACCGCAGACAACAAATCATTGAGTTTGATAGGTATATTATTTTCCTGCCCATGACAAAAAACGCCACAGGAAAGCAAGAAAACTCCTATCAGGACTATTTTCTTAAACATGTTTAATATCTTATTTTAAATAAATTACAGCAACGAAATTCCTCAGCAGAATAACGCCTTTCGTCTATTTTAAACAGGTATCAAATCATAAGGTCAAACGGAGATGCAACAGGTAGAGCCGCTCAAAAGGGCTAAATAGTTGACTTAAGAAATTGTTTGTCGGATTTTTCCCAACAGAAGGTGAGAAAAAATTGGAGAAATGGAAAATAAGTAACGTTCGGATGCGTCCCACTACTGCAGACATGCCATTACAGATTATGCTGCCTTCACTAGTTTCAACCCAATCCAGGTATTCCTGCTTTCTTTTGCTGAAAGCCTTGATAACCGTTATAAACTCATTCTCGCCTTGAGCCTTGGCCTGATGATATAACGTAAAGCCAATTAATGGCTTTACGACCAGCAGCAAAGCGCTTATCAACAGCAAAACTCGAAATGTAATTTGTTTGAACATAGGTACCACGACTTACACGTAAACCACAATATGTATTTACAAAACAAATATAATTAACGTCGTAAAATGCTACTGTAACATTAGCATAGCCTTAGGATTTGTAAACACTATGTTGCACAAATAGCTCAAGATTCGGGACTATCCTTCACATTCTCTAAAACGGTTGTCATGGCCCGATAGATTCCATACAATAAGAAGAGTAGACTTGTAATTGTAAGCCCCAGATACTCCACCACCCACGCAATAAATATAGCCACAAGGTGAATTTTGCCATTCTCCGGTTTAAATGCCGCTCCCGAATAAACGTAGTAAGCAATGGAACCAAATAACACCAACCATATCACCGCATAAACATAATGAAGTGGGTTTTTGCTGAGCTTTTTATTTTTAAACATGTGTCAAGTTTTATGATTTGTTAGCCATTCGCTTATCTAAACAGCAAACGTATATGTTGTCAAATGTAAGCCCTAGCCCAGCTTTTCGCAAGGCACAACTATAATTCGCATCCGATGGTTTAATATTCGTGGCACCGCTAAAAAAATCGGCAGCAGTAATGGTCGGCATTCAGCTACTTCGCTACCTTAACAACAAAAGAAAAAGTCCCTTACATTACTGCAAGGGACTTTACGATAACCGATTATTCCGATATGATTTCTATGCCGTTGGAAATTTGCTCATATCCATATAAAATATCTCCCAGGTATGACCGTCAAAATCTTCAATACTTCGCTGTTGCATAAAACCGTAGTCTTTCATTGGCGTTGGTTCAATGCCTCCGGCTTTCAATCCATTATCAACAATTTCGTTCACACGATCCAAACCAGAAACAGAAAGTGAAAGTAGTGCTGCAATCTGTTTTTTTGTATCTGCAAGCGGTTTTTCTGTAAATGTTTTAAATTTATCCGGAGATAAAAGCATCACAAAAATATGCTCACTCCAAACCATACATTTGCCTTGTTCGTCGGAAAACTGAGGATTATTCGTAAAGCCCAATTGTGTATAAAAATCCATTGACTTATTCACATCGGCTACGACGAGATTAATAAATATCTGTTTCATCATTTTAAAGTTTAATTGCTATTGATCATGCAAAGTTGAAAATTTTCATCCAAAAAAAACTTGGCCTATGCGAAGATTTTTATGCAGCATCAATGAATAAGCAGCGGAATGTTCATACCTTATATGGATAGCTCGTTATATAGATCGCTCGTTACTTAGAGAGCTCATTCAATTCGGCCTGTGAAAACACATGATCACCCTTGAGATAACTATTTGCTTCTTTTAAATACGTATAGATCACTTCTCGCCCCTTAGGATTGGGCAATTTATGTAAGTTGTGCACCAAATATTCCTTGTCCCGCAATCGATCTTTACTATAGCTTAAAAAAGAGGGTGCATGTGTCTGCACGCTCCAACGAATAAAACGTAAATCGATATTATCGGGATATTTCATGATCATTTCTTCCAAAAGCTTTTTCCCTTTCTTGAATTGACCTAGTTTTGTAAACGGATTGCCCATATGTTTCGCCCATAATATTTCATAAGCAGCCAGGTATCCTTTCTCCGTTGCGGAATTGGCAGCTCCCTCCAATAATTTCAGATTCGCTTCACAGAGTTTCTTATTTTGAACAGCAGTAGCGTACTCGGCTCGCATTTTATCAACATCAACTTGACCAAAACAACATATCCCACATAATACCAAAGAGACACAGACAAAAAATCGTATAACCATTTTCAATTCAATTAAAGTAAAAAATAGAACGCTGTTCTAGTCATATAACAACATCGACAAGCTTTGAGTTTTCTTATTTTTTAATCCGTTGAGAATGCCGTTTGTTTTGCCATTTTCCCAATACGATCAATAATGCACCAATTGCAACGAAAACCAAGGTTACTCCAAAACTGTTCAAAAGAACCCTGTCCATTCCCAATTCGGAAACATTGACAAAAGGATAGGGATAAAATCCAGAAAACGAACCATGCCACAACGTATAAAAAAGATAGACTAATGGGAAGATCAACCAATAGAAAAGATGATTCCAACGGATTGTTCCCTTGTCCAAAAAGCGCCACCAAAAAAGGAAAAAACTCAAAGGAGTGACCACATGCAATAATTCGTCAACCACCATTGATAAACCCTGTGGATGCGACAGAAAGCGGAGTATGGTATTATAGATAATTCCGACAATAAGAATGTATAATGTTACGGCAGTAATTGTTTCGGGTTTAGTAAAAAATAGGCCAACTCGACTTTTTGACCAGCAAACAGTAAAAAAACAGCATAGCAGAACCATTACATTACCTAGAATCGTAAAATAACTAAAAAACTGAACAATATAGTCGATGCGGCCAAGCTTAGAGACAAGAGCGCTTAATACAAATTGCCCAGCGACTGCAAACAAGGTAATCAAACCAATGCTACCAGCGAAAACCGATTTTAATGAACTTTGAGTCTCCATATTACGAGTGGTCTATACAATACTAAATATAAAAATTTCAACTGCTATTTGGAATTTTAAATGATCAAATCCAATTCACCGCTGTTCGAACCCGGAATCCAGATTGTAAATAATTGCAACGAATTGTAAATGGATTCAGTTTCCTTACTAACAATTATTATTTTTATACGCTATAAAGATTGATAAATGATTAGAGTAGCCATTATCGAGGATGAACCCGCCGTACGCAAAGAAATCAGCTATTTGGTCCAACAGGAAACTGACGTTGAACTTGTTGGCTGGAGCGATACGGTGACAAATGCTGTAAAATTGATTGAAGAGAAACAACCAGACGTTATACTCATGGATATTCAGCTCCGTGATGGTACAGCATTTGACATCCTAAAAAAGCTAACCGTTATTCCTCAGAATATTATTTTCATTACGGCCTACAATCATTTTGCAATCAAAGCCATCAAATACGGTGCTTTGGATTATCTCTTGAAACCGGTCGATCAAACCGAACTAAACGAAGCCTTAGAACGTTACCGGCGTAAAAGCGAAAACAATCCCCAATGGATGCAACGTTTATCAATGGCACAAGAAGCTTTACATGCCAGTGAACTTCCCGAAAGCATTGCCTTGTCTTCCATACACCATGTACGTATCGTCCCTGTTCACAACATCGTGTACTGCAAAGGAGACGGTCCCTATACTTTTTTCTTTTTAAATGATGGTACAAAAGAGTTAATCTCTAAACCCCTCAAATATTATGAAGAATTATTGCCACAGCCTTATTTCTTACGCACCCATCAATCGTATCTTGTCAACAGGTCGCATATTTCTGGTGTCAATCGTTCCGAATATATTGTCTTAAAGAACAAAGAGGAAATTCCAATTTCATCACGTAGAAAAAACTCGATCTTAAATCAGCTTTTCCCAGAAAAATGAGCGCACTGAACCGCATTTTCCCTTGGCTACTACTGCCTTTGTTTTTTATCGCTTGCGCTCAAAAGAAAGACGGATTATCGCCCGACCATGATGCTATTGCTGCACAGATTAAAACGCTCGAAGACCAAAAATTAAATGCAGCAAATGGAGATTCCATCAAACAGGCCTGGTTAACGTTAGACCAGAATTCCATCGTAAAAAAAGACACGGTACTCGCTGCCCGTGTAAAATATTACCTGGCACGACTCTATGCTATGAGCGGTCAAGATTCGGCTCTTTTTTTTGTTCAACAGGCGCTTGAACTCATTGAACCCACCACTGGAAACGCAAAATACAAAGCACTTATTTACAATGGCATAGGGAATATCCGTAGCATAGAAGCAAAACAACGCGAAGCGGGCTATTATTATAACAAAGCCGCTACGATTGTTTTATCGGACACCGCAGCAGGACTGTCAACCGAAGCGAAATCAGCGATATTACTGTCCGCTGCCCAAAATAACTTGAGCTCTTTCCAATATAACCTTGCAGAAAAAATGAATCGTTCGGTACTCCCGCTAATTGATTCACTGCCAGAAGGACATATTAACCGACAACGCGTATTGGTACAAATGATACAGACGTTGAATACCTTACAACGGCCAGCAGAAGACATTGCCCCCTTCCTTCATCAACTCGAAGAATTACACGCTAAAAATCCAGACAAATACAACATTAGTTTTCTTTACGATTCGAAGATCCAATACTATGAAACGGCTAAAAAACCGGATTCCATTTTACATTACGAGTTGCTAAAAATAGCTATAGATGAACGCTTGCACCAACAAACAGCGTCCTCTATACTGATGAACAATTTATTTGTAGATTACAGTAATGTAGCCGCAATCTATGTTTCATTAAATAAACCGGCATTGGGAGAAAAATTCATCCAAAAAGCCAGCAAACTTAAAGCGCAGTTTCCCAAATTAATCTTTCCCAACAACGAAATTACATTTCAAAACAGTCTCGCAGCCGTCTATCGCTTGCAAGGAAAAGATAAAGCAGCCATAGACGTATTGAATCACCTTGTGCAATTACAAAGAGGTATTTATCAGTCGGAGAATACACAAGCGATCGCAGAAATGAATGCCCTTTATCAACTCCAGGCGAAAGATCAGTCTATCCGTATACTGAATG
This sequence comes from Sphingobacterium sp. UBA1897, assembly GCF_002337775.1. Taxonomy (NCBI): domain Bacteria; kingdom Pseudomonadati; phylum Bacteroidota; class Sphingobacteriia; order Sphingobacteriales; family Sphingobacteriaceae; genus Sphingobacterium; species Sphingobacterium sp. UBA1897. The sequence continues at coordinate 193,750 of NZ_DDGR01000023.1, read as the reverse complement.
AAAATATCAAGATCAATAAGCTTCAGCTACAACAAAATCGTTTAGGACTGATCATTTCCTCCCTGGCGGTTATTTTATTGATCATCATACTTTTCTTCCTATATTACAGTTTTCGTCAGCGACGCTCCAGGCAAGAGAAAGAAAAGGTCTTATTGCAGCAGCAGTTGTTGCGCACACAGATGGAACCGCACTTTATTTTCAATACCCTTTCCGCTGTACAGAGCTTCATGCGCCTGGATAAGAAGGAAAATGCCATCAAATATTTGAACCGTTTCAGTCGACTACTACGTAGCAATCTCGAATTAAGCCGTGAGAGCCTCGTTCCCTTAAATGAAGAACTTGAAACCTTAGAAAACTATTTGATCTTACAGCAAATGCGTTTTGAAGATGCTTTTCATTACCACATCGCACAACCGGAAGATCAAGATTTAAGTGCAGTCATGCTACCACCAATGCTCATACAACCCTATGTTGAAAATGCAATTCTGCACGGTATAAACCTCGAAACGGGCGATGGTAGTATTGACATCCAGTTTGCGTTGTCTGCAGATATCCTACGGGTGACGATTAAAGATAGCGGTAAAGTCAATCCAGACATTCCTGAAATTACACATCGTTCACTCTCTGGAACAATCAGTCGTGAACGTATGCAATTGCTAGGAAAAAAAGCGAGTGTTCAGACCACCAAAGACCCCATTGCCGGCACCACGGTCACACTTCTTATCCCAATTACCTATTAACGATTTATATTATTTAAACAAACTACAGCGTATTCTACATGTCATCTAATATTAAGATAGGATATAAATTGTAGCGCAATTTTATTCGATATCCATGGAAAATCAATTAAATTAATTAAATTCGTTTATAAACCAACGAAATAGCGTTTTGAACACAATTTTCAAATTTATAGTCGCATAATTTAGCCTCACAAACCACAGGCTAATTATTCTTTTATTCGGGTAACTCCTATCCGAACAGGTTTTCATTTCACCCTATTATTCTCGGTATTGTTAGCTCAGGAGAGTATTTTATGCTATTGCAGTATTTAAAATATCCCATCCTTTCCAATATCGTCGATAATATCAAAAATCAAATAAAGAATATTAAGCGCGACTACAACTCATGCGAAAAGAATATATCTGGGAGGTCAAAGCACACAACACTCCCCTTCTCAAAAGATCCTGCAGCCATTGCGATAGTGATAGGTTCTACTGGAGTGAAAAGTTCAGAATGAATGCACAGAAAAAAAATACAAGCCCCGAATCCATCAATAAGGAACTGTTTCATAGATTTCAGGAAAACAACAGGGAACTAGCATGGCAATACGCTTTTTCAACAGAAATCAGAAAAAAGAACAATGTTGAAGCAGATTTCGATACCATCAAATATGAAATACAGTATGAACAGCTGTTCATTGAAAATTTGCACAGCACAAATGAAGACACCTTATCCTTCAAAGTTATCTATGCATTCAGCTTTCAGCTCAAACTATCTACCGTCATTCGTAACTGTTTAAAACTATCATCCAAGCAGCTTGACCGGCTCATCACTATGCAGGCAATTACTGTACATGGAAAATTTCTAGAAAAAAAACATCGCGTCAGACATGAGGATATTGTGAAAATATCATGCGAAGCATTGAAACGCATAACCTGATAAACAAACGGCGAGCAATCCTATAATTGCCCGCCGTCTTATTAACTAAACACAAACTAAATTTCATTGCAGGTTCTCCCCCTGCTCATTGGCATTATTTATTTTTGTTTCATTATATCCGCTAAAAGTTTCATGTAAAAACCTCCAACAACACTACGCGCCTTAAAGTTTTCACGGATCCCCGTAGTCGAATCATAAAAATCATTTAATGGGACACGGGATTCCGTTTGAATCGCATGATTATAGACTGGTTTCACCAAAGCTTCAAATGCTTCTTTTGATGGAGCAAATGATGCTGTCCAAAGAATCCAGTCATTTTTGGTGTAGGCCTTACGGCTATCCAATGGTATACCAAATCTATTTTGCTTGGTCAGGTAATACTTAATTTCCGTATCATACACTTTTTGAGGAAACAGATTCAATCCCAACACTTTGTCCCAGATCAAATTATATTTTTGACTCCAGGTATTTTTATCATCAAATGTCAGCGCGTAATGGTCGCCTGCATCTGCCATTTCCATCCATTTCGGGACCATTTCCTCGGCAATTGCACGGTATTTTTTTGCGATTGCAGTTTCACCAATGGCCTCCGCTAGCTGCGCATAACAGGCAATACCCACAATAGCTTTAACAGATAAATTGGCATTTCGTGCAAGATGGCCAGCAAAATCGTCTGTACAGAGCTGCGTTTTAGGGTCAAAGCCATCTTTAACGAGGTAATCTACCCAAGTTGTCAATGTTTTCCAATGCTTCCTGGCATAGTCCCCATTCCCTTGCACTTTCGCGATTGCCGCAGTTAAAATAATCATATTGCCCGATTCCTCCACAGGCATAGGTTCGCCATAGGTTTGACCATTGGCCAATGGATACGTACCCAAATCGTGAGCCGCCCAAGGATATGGATATTTACCGCTCTCGCTAAAATAAAATATTCCAGTTAACATCCCTTTCAACAGCTCCGGATTATAGATCAAATACAATGGTGCTGAAGGATAAGTGACATCCACCGTATTGATAAAACCACCACTGTTATTTTCTTTGGAAAGCCATAGCAATTCATTTTGTGGACTTTTTACCAAGGTATGTGCGGCTATACTTTGGCGATAAGCTAGCACACTAAGATGTGCATATTCTTTTCCACCCGATTTTAGCGCATCCGCATAAACCGCTTTGTCGAATGCGACGCACTTATCGAGCACATTACGATACTCATCTGCAGCCAAAGTAAGCTGATTTTCCATCGTTTCTTTGCCAGAATTGTTCCACCATGGTCGCAGGTTATTTTTGAAATACTGAATCGCATAAATTTCATCGTAGCCTACCTCAACAAAACGTTCCTCCGCTTTCGCCCCCACATTGCCAAACGGAATGACCGTGTTCAGCGCAAGTGAGGTACCCTTAACAGTTTTTGCAGCGGTCGTTGTTCCCTTTCTAAAGGCGTCGACGGCTCCGCCCCTCGGACTAATAAACTGTTGCGTTTTATCCTGCTTTGGTGAAGCAACATAAAAATACCCCCAGTCTATCCGCATATCATCGGCACCTTTCTGCAAAATAGGCTGTTCGACCGTTCCCGCTTTTAGTACCGACAATTTTGCCGTTTCATATTTTTCGGCGGTTACTTCCTGTGAAGGTTTATACACCGCAATATTTGTGGATGCACTTAGAAAAACTTTAACAGCATGCTGCTTGCCATCGTTTGCTTTTACGTTATACGTGATATAGCTTACCGGTCGAGCCAATAAATTCAGATCATCCATAAGCAAAGGCGACGTAAAGCTTAATTTCAGATCCACCTTACCGGCCTGAAAATTATAGACCGTACGCGTCGCTGTTATTTCCACATCTTTTTGCACGGCTTCTTGAATTCGTGGTCCACGCTCTTTGAGCCTGTCAACCAAACCAAAATCCAGATAACGACCGCCAGCGCTATTCTTCAAATGGATGGCAATATGATTTTGCCCGGTCTTCAAATTCGCCTTGTCAATCGGTAAATAGTGAAAGCTGTTAGTCCAACCTATCTTTTCGTAAACCTTCTTCCCATTCAAAAATACTTCTATATTATCATCATGATTGAGTTTTAGAAACAGCTCATTGATACCCTTCGGATCCGCTACGGAAAACTCACGTCTCACCCAGATATCGTCCGATTTCCAAAGCGTCTTTACCTGTTGCGCATCATCACCGATGGGTGCAAGTCCCGATTTCCACGCATTCGTCTTATAAGCGGAAGACTCCCAGCCGCCTTGAGGTTTTGATTCAGTATATTGTACCGTATACGATTTATCTTCCGAAGTCGGTAGAATAACAGCATAACTAGGCTCTTCTTTGCCAAGAAAACGATAAATATTACCATCAACATCAATTAAGCCCAACAGCGAATGATCAGCGTCTGTCCAGTGTTTCGTTGTCGACGCATGAAGCTGATCAGTCATGGACCATATACTAAAATTGGGGTTGTGCGTAATCAATGGATAAGCCGGAGCTTTGCGTTCTTGGGCTTGTCCATCTAAAACAGTAGAAGCACAGGCCAAAACAAAGCAGAGACCCATCTTCCCGAGTTTGTTCATTGCATGAATAGATTTTTGAAAAGGTTTAATCATATTTTTTGGATAAATTAGCTACATAGTTTTCCGCATTGAACTTATGCCCAATCGTTTTAACAAAAAACGTTGGAATAATTTAAATTCAGCTGTCGCATCGTATCATTTTACCTTCAATTTATATCATATTTGACATGCTGCCATCTAATCAAGATAATTATTATCTTTGAGAACCCGTCCGATCGTTATGTGCAAAATGACCTAATAAACATCGGCATTCAATTTTACCAACAACACGATGAGAAGTATTTACGTTTATTTCTTAATGACCATATCTTGTCTTTTTTCAACGAGCACACAGCTTTATGCACAAGAAACAGATTCGGTCAATAAAAAAGAATTGGATCTGAGTTCCTTACTGAACGGAATTAGACAACAGCAAATTAATGATTCTCTTGAACGGGTAAAGCTTCAGAATGAAATTGCCGATCTTAAAAGTCAAAATAGCCCCAAAAAGGAAAATTTAAAACAGCAGCTGAATGAGTTTGACGAAGAAAATAACCTTCGGAAGCAGCAGCTGAAAGTTAAAGTAGACTCCATCAAAAAAAACACCAAAAGATATGCAGTCGCGCCATTTCAGGATACCCTCTTCTATATCTATAATAAACTTGGATCATCATTAGCCAAAGACCGAGCTTACAATGTGGTCAGCAGAATCCATAATCTATATGAAGACGATTTTGTGAAAGTAGATTCGTTTAAAATCGAAAACAGCGAAATTAGTGCCGACATCGTTTACAAAGATCTCGTCATAACTTCCGTCACAGAACTCGATGCTCTTCTTGAAGGAAAAAGTAAAGAAGAGATTGCGGCAAACTACCTAAAAAGAATTCAGGATTCAATCACAACGGAACGTGCAGATAACAGCATTACAAAACTTCTTACCCGTATTGGGCTTGTATTTCTCATTCTCGTCGTTTTTTCGATATTGATTCTATTAATAAACAAGTTGAAAAAATATGGTACGCAACGTATATTAACGGAAAGAACACAACGGATCAAAGACATTAAGATCAAAAATTATGTCCTTGTCACTTCGGTACAAAAAACACGGATGTTTATTAATGCAATAAATATTTTACGTTGGGGCTTGATCGTCCTCATTGCCTTTATCATGCTGCCGATTGTCTTCAGTGTTTTTCCATTTACACAGAGCTGGGCATCCAATCTCATTGGACTCTTCACAAAACCCCTGAAGACTGCAGTTTTGGCAATTTGGAACTATATTCCAAATCTGATTACCGTATTTGTCATACTCGTTGTTATGCGTTATGCTGTTCGATTCATAAAGTATATTTTTACCGAAATTGACAAAGGCAAATTAGAGGTCAATGGCTTTCATCGCGATTTTGCCATGCCTACCTTTACTATTGTTCGCTTTCTGCTCCAAGCCTTCACACTGGTACTCATATTCCCGTACCTACCTGGCGCAAATTCAGATATCTTTAAAGGAATATCCGTATTTATAGGTGTCCTATTTTCTTTAGGATCATCTTCTGCAATTTCCAATATCATAGCGGGACTTGTGATCACCTATATGCGTCCTTTCCGTATCGGAGACCGTATTACCATCGCCGACAAAACAGGCGTTGTTATCGAAAAATCACCACTGGTAACAAGGCTTCGAACGATAAAAAATGAAGAAATTACCATCCCCAATTCCTCGGTACTTTCCGGAAATACCGTCAATTATTCAACCTTCTCAGAAGATGGAATCTGCTTTCAGGTGGAATTGACAGTCGGTTATGAAGAACCTTGGCAACGTATACACGAATTGCTCCTGAACATCCCACCCCGAATAAAAAGAGTCAACCTTAACCCAGCGCCATTCGTCTTACAAAAAAAATTAGACGACTTCTATGTCCTCTATGAACTGAATGTATACATCGCTAAATCTGGTGAAATTGAACTGGCAAAGTCTGAAATTTTTCAATCGATCTTAGATGACTTTCTAGCCGCAGGAATTGAAATGAATGGCCCACACATATTTGCTAAAGTTGACCATGTACAACAATATAATCCAAAAATGCCCAACAGCTCGTACAATAACTGATCTGAAAGCACAATTTTTAGCTGATTACTGCAAAGAATATGTGATGCGTTTTGACCCGGTATGCATATCCTGTTGAATTCATCCACTGTTGTGAGCTTGTTAACTAAAGATGTAAAACATAAATTAGCTCTTCGGCTTCGACTCTGTCAGGCCAAACGACATCCCTGGATTGCGTGAACACCAGTCAGCCCGCGCAATAAATGAACACTGGACCAGCTACATTATTCAAATTGGACTAGCTCAGTTGCATCTATTGGCTGTAATTTTGGATAAAATCAAGAAATAGCTATTTGCATGTATGTACCCAAACATTTCCAGTTCGAAGATTACGCAGAAAAGGTTGAATTTATGCAACAATATAGTTTTGCGACCATTGTATCGATTAAAGAGGGGATTCCAATAGCCACACAGCTCCCCTTTCACGTCCGTACAGATAAAGATCAGCTGCTTTTAACATCACACTTCGCTCGTGCAAACGAACAAGCCAATTATATCGAAAATACGCCGTCATTGGTTATTTTCTCCGAACCACATGCTTATATCTCACCACAACATTATGACAAGGAAAAAAGTGTGCCAACCTGGGATTACATCGCTGTACATGCCTATGGCCTTGCATCCATCCTTACAGACGAAAAAGCAAAAAGTAAAGCCCTAGAACAGATGATCCTGAGTTACGACGAAGCGTATTTAACACAATGGGAAAGCCTTTCCGATCGTTTTAAAAGTGGTATGATGCGGGGTATCGTCGCCTTCGAACTTGTCGTCACAGATTTACAGGGCCAAAAAAAATTAAGTCAAAATAAAAGTGAAACAGAAAAACAGCGTATCCGTGATTTTCTAAAAAATAGCGACAATGAGCTCGAAAGAAATATTGCCGCAGCAATGAAAAATGGATCAATAAGTAACGAAAAAAAATGAACACACACACTGACATAGAAATCACACAGGTAAAACTAACAGATATTGACCTGCTGCAGCAAATAGGAAAAGCAACATTTATTCAGACCTTTTCAGACACGAATACCGAAGAGAATATGAAGACCTATCTGGCCGAAGGGTTTTCAAAGGAAAAATTATTGTCCGAGCTCTGCGATAACGAATCTGAATTTTACTTCGCTGTCTTGAAAAATGATGTTATTGGCTACCTAAAAGTAAATACCGGCCAGGCCCAGACCGAACAACAGTGCCCGCAGGCATTAGAAATCGAGCGCATCTATGTATTACAGGAATTTCAGGGTAGAAAAGTGGGACAGTTATTGTTTGAAAAAGCACTAGCCTTAGCCCAAATAAAAGCAGCTTCATTTATCTGGCTTGGTGTTTGGGAAAAAAACTTGCGGGCAATCAATTTCTATCAGAAAAATGGTTTTGTCGCATTCGACCAGCATATTTTTCAACTGGGTGACGATAAACAAATAGATATCATGATGAAAAAAACAGTACAACCGCACCATGCATGAGTTTATAGCAGAAAATATACAGGTCATACAACAACGTATAGACGAAGCCTGCAAAACAAACCGTCGCGATCCCCGCGAGGTAAAATTATTGCTGGCCACTAAAACCGTACCTGCCGAACGTATAGAAATCGCGCTGCAAGCTGGTCAAACCCTAATTGCTGAAAATAAAGTGCAGGAACTGAAAGACAAATTTGAGTATTTAAACGCTGTTCCCCATGTCAATCATTTTATTGGTCATCTTCAAACCAATAAGATCAAGGATCTGCTCAAATGCAACGTATCCTGCATCCATTCGATCGATCGTATAGATCTCGCCGAAAAATTGCATCAGCGACTTTTAAAAGAAGACAAAACTATGGAAGTACTCATTCAGGTAAATACTTCCTTCGAAGAGAGCAAGTACGGCGCTGCGCCAGGGGAAGTAATCGGCCTGGTTCAGCAAATAGCAACATTAAGCACACTAAAGATTAAAGGACTGATGACTATCGGTATATTGAGTGCCGAGGCCGAACAGGTACGTGCCTGTTTTAAATTGCTCAAACAAATTCAACAACAGATTATAGCCCTAGCTATTCCCGGTGTATCGATGCAAGAATTGTCGATGGGCATGAGCGGAGATTTAGCGATAGCGATAGCGGAAGGCGCTACGATTGTCAGAGTAGGCACGGCAATTTTTGGACAACGTCCTACACCAGATAGTTATTACTGGAACGAACACAACTAACAAAAAAAACGATGCGGATACATTTTATACAACACGAAGTTTTTGAAGCACCCGGGGCCTATTTAACCTGGGCAGAAAAACAGCAACATTCAGTTACTTTCTCCCATGTTTATCAACAGGATCCCCTTCCAAAAGAAATAGATTCCATCGATGTATTGATCATTATGGGCGGGCCTCAAAGCCCAGATTCATCCCCGTCCGAATACCCTTATTTTGACGCTAAGGTCGAAATCGCTTTTATCCGCCAATGTATTGATGCCGGCAAGGCGGTTGTTGGTATATGTCTGGGCGCACAATTGATTGGCGAAGCGCTGTCGGCAACGTACAGACATAGTCCGCAAAAAGAAATTGGAGTTTTCCCCATCACGCTCACAGAGGAAGGAATAAATGACAGCAAAATAGCACATTTTGGCAGCCCATTACCGGTCGGACATTGGCACAACGATATGCCTGGACTTACCCCTGAAAGTAAAATCTTAGCAAGCAGCGTCGGCTGCCCTCGACAAATTGTTCGCTATACAAATCTCGTCTACGGATTTCAATGCCATATGGAACTCACACCTGAAGTCGTCCGGCTCTTAATAGATGCAGAAGAAGATCTCTTTCTTCAAAGCCAATCGCTCCAATTTGTGCAATCACCTGAAGAAATTCAGACTTTTGATTACCGCGAAATGAACAGCAAACTTCATACATTTTTAGATTTATTTGAATGTGCATACACGAGAAGTCTAATAAGTAAATGAAGGGTTTCTGTCTAAACAGGAGCGTAAAAATTTACAGCAGTAATTCATTCGTTGGATAAAAAATAGTAGATTTGGTGTAACACAAAAAAACTATTGATGAACCTAAGACGCAGTCAACTTTTAAAAATGGGCTATCTAGCCCTTCTGGCAATTTTCCTACACGCCTGTGTTTCCCAAAAAGAAAACAAAAATCTGACTTGGTATCAACATCAGGTTATCGAGCAGCTTGTTCCGGAAACTGATTCCAGTTATAGAGTTCAAATTGGTATTATGGCTGCGACCTTCTGGCTAGACAATCAGGATGGTCAACTGGCCAAAAAATTGAACCTCCTACAACAGAGCTACACGCAACGAAATAAAGTCGATGTCGCTGTTCAGCAAGGTACCAACAAAATCATTCGCGTCACTAAATCAGAATAAACAAGCTTATTCAAGGCAACACAAATGATTTTGGTACCCACCAATACTTCAATTATAGTTAATATCTTCCGCCTGTACACGTCATCCACTACATGATATTCTTTGCTATCTTTTCAATACGGTCCTTAAAGGCCACATTGTAAATTAAGCGATTTTATTCATTAATATAATTTGAGGCGCTTCCTGCAATTTTTCACCGGCAACTTTTCCGAATGCGACAATATAAGGTTGTTGATTATGCGCATCCAAGCCCGCCTGATCTTCCCAGATTTCATAAAAGATAAACTGGTTTTCATCACTATTTACCTGATGCAGATCGTACTGTATACAGGCTGCTTCCTTTCTACTTGCTTCGACCATTTCTAACAATAATGCCAATACTTCTTCCCGATGTGCGGGAACTGCCTTTAAAATTGCGGTTAAATATACCTTCATGTTATTGATTTTTATTGTGGTAATTTACTCTTTTCATCGCAATAACGCCATGGATAAAGCGATTTATCGATCAATAAATTTTTAGTTTAACGTAGTTTCCAAATGGAAGACCTCTTCCAAATATTGTTTATATTCCTTTTCGTAATTGTCGACACGTTCTTGAGACGCACCCTTCTCCATATCATGAAAATGGAAGCTTCCCAGATGTTCCAATCCTGCAAATTGATTCATCTTGTGAAAACCGAATAAAACACCGGCATCAACGGAATGCTGATCAAAAAACTCATTTTCCATTGTAAAGGCTGTCTCTGGAGCATTCCAGCTCGAAGTCACCATGTATTTTTTACCATGCATCAAACCTCCGGTACCATAATTAATAGCCGGATTCTTACGTGAACGACCATCATTTTTATAGATACCGTTGTTGTGACCCGCCGTAAAAACCTCATCAATATAGAGCTTCAGACGGTTCGGAACCTGAAACCACCATACAGGAAAATGGTAAACGATAATGTCTGCCCATTTAAAATTTTCAACTTCAACCATTGGATCAAAATTATCATTGATATTTGTTACCCTTGTTTCAAGTCCATTTTCAGCCAATGTTTCAACAGTCCAATTTGTTATTGTGGTATTGAAAGAACCACCCGAGTGTGCGAATTTCTGTCCGCCGTTGATAATAAATATTTTCATTTCTATAATTTTTCTTATTGATAACACAAATTTCTATCATATTTTTAAATCATACAAATAATTTAAATTGTATATTTGTATCATAAAAATAATAACTATGAAATGGAACTTAGAATGGCTTCGTACATTTAAGGCAATCTATGAAACCGGAACATTATCTGCAGCGGCACAGGAATTGTTTATTTCTCAACCTGGTGTCAGCCTACATCTGAATTCCCTGGAAGCCTTTACCGGCCACAAGCTTTTTGATCGATCTGCGCGAAGAATGGTGCCGACCGAAAAGGGGAAAATCTTGTACAACTATGTTATTGACCCACTTAAAAAACTTGAAACCGGTGAACAGCATTTTCACAAGCGTGCATTGGACGAACGTGTCACAATCAGTATCGGAATGTGTTTTGAGACCTTTCAATACACGCTGGAAGAACATATTGCGCAGCTCCCCTTTAATTTAATTATCAAATTTGGAGAATATCCTCAGATGCAGCAGGATCTTGATAATGGTTTATTGGATCTTATTATTACGCCTCAAAAAGGAAACCAGCAGAATCTACAATACGAGGCTTTCTCAAAAGAACGCATTGTCTTGATTGCAGGTTGTCAGACCGACACATCCACACTCGAGTCACTACTGAGCGACAATAAAATCAAGGAAGCAGCTCAACTCCTGAAAAAACAATTGTGGTATAGCACGGCTGCCGATATGGATCATTTAAAAAACTATTGGTCGACACACTTTGGCGAACATCCAGACTTCAGTCCCAATTATATCGTCCCAAATATCAGCTCAATCATACGCTGCTTGAGCAACAATACTGGTTTTTCCATTGTTCCCGACTTTCTTTGTGCCGAAGCACTTGCATCCGGAAAAATAAAACTAATCTGGGAAGGGACTTCTCCCGTGGAGAATATACTTTACTTTGGAACGAGAAAGAAAACCATGTATCAGGAAGAAATCGGTCAATTGGAAACGCTGTTAAAAGAGAAATGGTAGATCACCGGGCAATTTCTTGCCGATAGCCCGATTTCCGCTACTGATGCAGCATTTTGCTTAAAAATTCGGGCGTAACGCCAATATATGCCGCAACTTGTTTCTGCGGAAGACAGTCGATCAATGTAGGATAACGTGTACAGAACTTTTCGTAACGTTCTTTGGCAGCTAGACGGAGATTCTCCATCGATCGACTTTGATAATAAACCAATGCATTTTCGGCAAGTATCCGAAAATAGACATTCAGTTTCGGAATCTCCTGATAGAGCCGATGCAGATCTACCTTGGAAATCATCCATACCTCAGATTCAAATACCGCATCAATGTATAGGTTGCCCGGTTTTCCGGTCACCAAACTATACATATCGCCGATCCACCAGCCTTCGGGAGCAAACTGTTGAATATACTGAAAGCCATTTTCATCCACACAATAACTTCTTAGACAACCCGAAGCGACAAAAATAGCATACCTGCTCAGATCGCCCTCCAACAGCAAATATTGTTTCTTCTTCACTTTTTTGGATTTCACAACAGCCAATAGGCGTAAGATTTCATCTTCCGTGAGGTCGATCTCTTTCTGAATACTGTCCAACAATAGCTGTTTGTCCATAAATTAAAGCCTGATACACAACAAACATAGATAAATTGATGTTTGTATCCAAAAAAATAGACAAGCAGCGCCTTTTCTACGAAGGGAATACGCTTAGCTCTTCTAAAAGAAATACGTTTTGTTCTTCGCCGAAAAGACGCATACGATACCTATATATTTACGGATGGCCGTCCCGAAGCAATGGTATGCGCTTCCTTCAAGACTTCTGAATAAGTAGGATGTGCATAAGACACCCTTGACATACTATCGGCGGTGATTTCATATTCCAAGCCCAAAACACCTTGAGCGATCAGATCGGCCGCACGTGCTCCAATGATATGAACTCCCAATAGTTCGCCATATTTCGGATCGGCCAACACTTTTACAAATCCTTGTGTATCCATCCCTGCGCGGGCACGGGCATTGGCGGAAAACGGGAATTTCCCAATCGTATACGCTATACCCTTTGCTTTGAGCTCCTCTTCTGTTGCGCCAACGGAAGCCACTTCGGGCCAGGTATAAACCACACTTGGGATCCGATCGTAATGTATCTTTGGTTTTTGGCCGTCCATATGTTCGACAACAAAGATTGCTTCCTCTTCAGCTTTATGAGCCAGCATTGCCCCACCGATCACATCGCCAATAGCATAAATGTGGGGAACGGCCGTCTGTAACTGCTCGTTAGTAACGATCATACCTCTGGTGTCTAGTTGAGCAGCTGTATTCTCCAAACCAAGCCCCGCTGTAAATGCTTTCCGCCCGACAGCGACCAAAATATAATCCGCCTGTAACTGCTGCTCGTTACCAGCTCGATCTTTAAAGAAAACGTTTGCCGCAGCGCCTATATTTTCGGTTTTGTAAACAGCCTGTTCAAGCAAAATTTTAATGCCATCATGCAGCAGTATCTTTTTCAAGGCATCCCCCAATTCATGATCCATATTGGCAAGGAGACGATCGGCATATTCGATAATAGTGACCTCACAACCCAATCTATTGAATATGGATGCCATCTCTACCCCAATTACACCGCCACCGATAATAACGATTTTATCTGGCTTCTCTTGCAAAGACAACGCCTCTGTTGAGCTTATGATACGTTTTTTATCTATGGTTACTCCCGGAACTGTCGCTGGCTTGGAACCCGTAGCGATGATAAATTTCTTTGCTCCAAGGGACAGCCGCTCCCCCGCTGATGTAGCAATCTCCACCGTTGAATTATTGACAAAAGAGGCCTTTCCATGGATCACCGTAACCTTATTCTTTTTCATCAGGAAATTCAGCCCCTGCGTATTTTGCAACACCACTTTATCTTTACGCGCATACAACCGACCAAAGTCCACCGATAGTCCCCCTACCTGAATCCCGTGTGCAGCAAAATGATGCTGTGCTTCATGATAGTGATGTGTACTATCCAAAATTGCCTTTGTGGGAATACAGCCCACATTGGTGCAGGTACCACCCAATGTATCATATTTCTCTACAAGTGCGGTTTTATACCCCAATTGGGCACTGCGAATCGCCGCAACATAGCCGCCTGGGCCAGACCCAATGACAACCAAATCATATTGTTCCATATACGAACTATTTTTAGTTAACAGAATTATTCACGACCAAAAAAGGTCTTACAAGTATGCCCCGCATAGTTGCCATCCAAAAGGCTACGATAAAAATTTCAATACATACGCCAATCATAACACAAAATAAAATACCAAAAGGTATATTTAAAAACAGTAGAAAACACCGTATTATTCATAAATATTGGATTTAATTAAAATCAGTACAAACCTACAAATAAAATACCAATCAGTATATTATAAATAAAAAATTAGATCAAAAAAAATAATATGAAAGTCAATTCTACGCAGAAGAGATTGTGTTTATGTTTAGGATAAAGGCATATTTTTTTAACTTGCTTTCAGATTAGCACCAACAGCGTCAAACGATTATTTTCAAATGAAACAGCATAATTACATCGCCACAATTACGTGGACAGGAAATCGCGGCAGCGGAACCGATCATTATAAAAACTACGAAAGAAGCCATCGCATTAGCATTGACGGCAAAGCCGAGATTGAAGGTTCTTCGGATCCAGCGTTCCTGGGAGACCCCAGCAAACACAATCCCGAAGAGCTATTGCTTGCCTCCCTGTCCTCCTGCCATATGTTATGGTACCTGCATTTCTGCTCGGTCAATAAAATTATTGTAGAAGAATATGTAGACCATGCAACAGCGATCATGCTTGAAGAAGAAAGTGGAAAAGGCAGTTTTAAAGAAGTTACGCTAAATCCTTCGGTCCGGGTAAAAGATTCAACGATGATTGCACAAGCCATTGAATTACACCAAAAAGCAAGTGAATATTGTTTTATTGCCAATTCAGTAAACTTTCCGGTCTTGCATAAACCCAACGTCAGCATCAGCACATCCAGCTAAATGAATGAACTTTCTTCTTCACATGATATGTTATGACATGATATGCTGTGAATTGACAAGAACGGCGATACATGATCGAACTACTTCATAGCTTAGCGCTATTTATTGGCTAGCCGCTCCTGTAACTCGCGACGGAAAGTAATCCCGACCGGTAGGGACGTATTATTGATCTGTACCATACCATGCTCATATTTGATCACCTTATTGATCGAAGCAATGTAAGATTTGTGGATACGGATAAACTTTGATGCCGGCACCTGTGTGAGAATTTGCTGGGTGGTGCTTGCGGTCAAAAATGTCTGACTAGGAGTGACAATTTTCACGTAATTGCCAAAGCTCTGGATAAAATCGATCTGCGATAATTTAACGTCAATAATACGACCATCCATGCGTATACTAATTGATTTGGGTTCTTCTTCCTGGGGCGACACAGTCGTGTTATAGGATAAAAAACGTTGAACAGCCTTAAAAAAACGGGGAAATGAAATAGGTTTTAACAGATAATCAACAACGCCGTAATCATAACTCTCCAATGCGTATTCGGAATATGCTGTTGTCAAAATCGTTTTGGGTGGGTTATCCAGCATCTTCAGAAACTCCATCCCATTAATTTCGGGCATTTCAATATCCAGGAAGATTAAATCTACTTTGTTCTCCCGAAGAAAATCCAATGCCTCAAAAGCATTATAACATTGAGCGACCAACTGCAGATCAGTACTTCTTTCAATATAATTTACCAGTACATAATGCGCCGCAGGTTCGTCATCAACCACAATACAGCTATTTTTATTCATTGTTTAAAGATTTATAACCAATGACACCTCATACTCCTCTTTTTTGGAATTTGTCGTTAATGTATACCGATTAGGATACAAAAGTTTTAATCGCGCTATTGTATTTTCCAAACCTATTTTCGCCGAAAAAACATTCCTTTTCTTAACGGGAACAGAATTCCGTACATGCAAATATAAGTTCCCTTTTTCAATCTTGATCGAAATATGTACAAAACAATCTTCAATACTGCAGGTTCCGTGTTTAAAAGCATTTTCTACGAAAGTAATCAATAGCATCGGCGCTATCTGATAATTGATATCTTCTTCTTTTTGATAATCAAATTCAATTTTTGTGCGATAGCCTAACCTTTCACGCTCCAGCTCGATATAACTTGAGATAAAATCGATCTCATCATCCATCGCAACAAATTCCCGATCGCTGCTCTCCATCTGATAACGGAGAAGCTGGGAAACTTTGATGATCAATTCGGAGGTACGTTCCGGGTACTTCAAATTAATACCATAAATGGTATTCAATGTATTGAATAAAAAATGTGGATTGAGCTGTTTTTTTAAATGGGACAATTGCGTCTGATTGGAAAGCAGTTCACGTCGGGTCTTCACACGCTGAAAGCGATAAAATTCAATAAATTGGATACTACCCAATATACAGATCAACGAACCCAATAATACACCAAATTGATAATGGAACGTTTTCTGAACAAGATTCTTGTAAAGAAAACAATTCTTGTAGATCACGTTATCCGTTAGCTCTTTTAATATGAGTGCAAAAACCAGTAGTGTTGCCACCGACGCCAAAATATACAACAGCGGTTTATTCTTCTTAAGTAGCAATGGCAACAGGAAAAAGCGATTCAATTGTGCATGCGCATAAAGGATCAAGAAATAGAACACGCCCATCAAAAATCCCTTCCAGCTCAGGATCAAAATCCAATCGTTCAAAGTAAAGAGGATAAACGAAAAGATCAATAGCACGATCTCCTGTATGATCTTGTTCTCAAAAACCTTTCTCATAATCCTTTTTTTGTTAAAAATCTGTTACAAAGTAAAAGTTTTAAGTTTATAACAGCAGAAAAATAAATGACGAATTAAATTGGTCACTTTTAAACGCTATAGATCATTTTAAAGGGACATCACAGTTCATCTCATCGTTATCTTCGTGTCCATAAAATGATAGATAACCTATGCTGAAATTGAATTTAGTGCTGTCATTGGCTGTATCACTTGCGACCTCCTCTTCCTTCGCTCAGAAGCTTACGCTCCGCGATGCCGTAGAACAGGGTATTGCAAATTATGGAAATATCAAGGCAAAGGAATATTATCTCCAGTCCTCCCTGCAGACCAATGAACAAGTCAAACGCGACTTTTGGCCCAATCTGAACATCGTAGCCCAACAGGACTTTGGAACAGTCAACGGACAAAATGGTCCACTGTATGGATTTGGTGGGCTGGGTGTAGCTTCTTCGGGAGCCGCTCTTCCAGAACAAAATTGGAATGCCGCATTTGGTGCGCTTTACTTAGCCAATGTCAATTGGGACATTTACACCTTTGGACGAAAAAAAGAACGTATCGAATTGGCCAAATCCGATACCAAACGACTACAGGCCGATCTCGGTCAGGAACAGTTCCAGCATAAAATCAAGATCGCTGCGGCTTACCTCAATTTATTGGCTAGTCAACGATTGGAAAAAAATCAACAGATGAATCTGGATCGCGCACTGGTATTTTTAAATATTGCTGCCACCAAAGTAAAAAACGGAATATTACCCGGAGTAGATTCTACACTTGCTTCAGCGGAAGTATCGCGCGCAAAAATCAGTCTCAATCAGGCCCGTGAAAATGTTAAGGAGCAAAACAATAAGCTGACGGTATTGATGGGGATTCCAGCGAAAAACCTCGAAATAGATACTGTTCTGGTTCAGAAAACTCCTGTACAGCTAACTCCGCTTTCAGGCAACTTGATTGAAAGTAATCCTATTCTGCAATTTTATAAAAGTAAAATTGAACTTGGCGAACAACAATTGAAACTATCAACCAAAGAGTATCTTCCCACTGTAAGTGCCTTTGGGGTCTTTCAGACAAGGGGATCTGGTTTTAAGAGCGACTACATTACGGATTTACAAGCATATAGCACAAATTATTGGAAAGGGGTTCGTCCCAGTAGGCAAAATTATCTCTTGGGATTGGGCATAAACTGGAATCTGACTTCGATTGCGCGTATCAATAAAAAAATCAGTGCACAGCGCTTTACGAATGATGCCCTGAGAGAAGAATACCAAACTGCCGAAGCCCAATTGACAGCACAGCTGGATGCCGCTGATGTGAAAATCCAATTGGCCCTAAAAAGTGATCTAGAAGCTCCCCGACAAGTGTCGGCAGCTCAGCAAGCTTACAATCAAAAAATGACGATGTATAAAAACGGCCTAGCGACACTTGTCGACGTGACGCAGACCTTTTACACATTAAATAGAGCCGAAACCGATCGAGAGATCGTCCACATCAATCTTTGGCAGTCGCTTTTACTAAAAGCCGCAGCTGCGGGAGATTTTGATATTTTCAACAAAGAACTATAAATAACATTACATGAATTTAATACGTTTTGCCTTACGCAAGCCGATATCCATCCTCGTACTCGTATTGGGACTTATTGTCTTTGGCATAGGTGCCGTTCGATCGATCAAGGTGGATATCCTGCCAAAAATGAACCTTCCGGTTATTTATATTGCCCATCCATTTGGTGGCTATTCGCCGGATCAAATGGAATCTTATTTTGCCAAAAACTACGTCAATATCCTTCTTTTTGCCAATGGGGTCAAGTCTATTGAGACCAAGAATATTCAAGGTCTGACCTTAATGAAAGTATCGTATTACGAAGACACCAACATGGCCCAGGCTGCAGCCGAGCTAAGTGCCCTGGCAAATCGGATCCAAGCCTCCTTTCCTCCAGGCTCACAACCGCCGTTCATCATTCGCTTTGACGCCTCATCCCTCCCTGTAGGCCAACTGGTATTGAGCAGTAACAAGCGTTCTAACAACGAACTACAAGATCTAGCCAACGTCTATGTCCGGGCATCGTTTACGTCAATCCCCGGCCTATTGTCGCCACCTCCTTTTGGGGGAAGTCCACGTACAATTGAGGTCAACGTTGATCCCGATTTAATGCGGAGTCACAATATGACACCCGATCAGGTCGTAGAAGCGCTAAGACTAAACAATCAAACCGCTCCAGCAGGAAACGTACGTATTCAGGACAAAAACTACATTACACCAACGAACAACACCATCAAGGATGTAAAAGATTTTGAAAAAATCCCATTATTTAAAGGTGGGGTACAGAATCTTTACTTAGGCGATATTGCTACCGTAAAAGATGGTGCCGACGTTACCGCAGGCTATGCTTTGGTCAACGGCAAACGTTCCGTGTACGTCAGTATCGCCAAAGCCGGTGATGCCTCAACCTGGGAGGTTGTCCAGAATTTAAAAGCAGCCTTACCAAAAATTCAGGAGAATTTACCCGACGACGTCAAGTTATCTTATGAATTTGATCAATCCGTCTATGTCATCAATTCCGTAAAAAGTTTGATTACTGAAGGTGCAATCGGTGCTATCCTCACCGGACTAATGGTCCTCCTATTTTTAGGTGATCGAAGAGCTGCGCTGATCGTTATCCTAACCATTCCGATATCCGTGATCTCCGGAGTGCTCTTTCTGAAACTCTTCGGGCAGACCATCAACCTCATGTCCCTTAGTGGACTAGCCTTGGCTATTGGTATCCTGGTCGACGAAAGTACGGTAACGATAGAAAATATACACCAGCATCTGGATATGGGTAAACCCAAAGCCTTGGCTATCTGGGATGCCTGTAAAGAGATCGCCTTACCCAAATTATTGATCCTGCTCTGTATACTAGCCGTATTTGCGCCGGCATTTACCATGACAGGCATCCCGGGTTCGTTATTTCTTCCCTTGGCCCTGTCCATTGGATTTTCAATGATCATATCCTTCCTCCTTTCGCAGACATTTGTTCCTATCATGGCAAACTGGCTCATGAAAGATCATGCGCATAAAGCGCCACAAGCGACCGAACCAGTGGGTTTAAATACAGATGAAGCTCAATTTGCAGCAACTGGACTGACCATAGAATCCGAGCAAGATACCCTAAATCAGAAGAAACTATTGGTTGAACGGGAAGACTTTAACAACGATGGAAAGATCAGTATTTTTGAACGGTTCAGAAACAGATTCATGAAAATGATCGACCGTTTGTTCAAAAGAAAGAAAACCATTACCGTAGTTTATCTGCTTGGAGCAATAAGTCTTGTTGTCATTTTACTTTCCACAATTGGACAGGATGTATTTCCGAAAGTTAACTCCAGTCAGTTCCAAATGCGCCTTCGTGCAGCTGAAGGTACACGTATCGAACGCACCGAAGAAAAAGCAAAACTAGCGCTGGCCGAACTGGAAAAGCTGGTTGGGAAAGAACATATCAGCATATCTTCTGTCTATATCGGTCAACACCCCGGACAGTTTTCAGTATCACCGATCTATCTTTTCATGGCTGGTCCACATGAAGCTGTTTTCCAAATTGCACTGAAAGACTACCATCACGATATGGACAGGTTCCGTGATGAATACCGAAAACGCCTGAAAGCGGCAGTTCCCGATGTACAGGTATCCTTTGAACCGATCGAGCTTACGGATAAAGTATTAAGTCAGGGATCGCCCACTCCTATTGAAGTTCGGATAGCAGGAAAAAACAAAAAGAACAACGAGAAGTACGCTGGTAAATTGATCGAGGAACTAAAAGCCATCCCTTATTTTAGAGATGTACAATTAGCACAATCCATTAAATACCCTTCTTACGATATTAAGATAGACCGCATCAGGGCCGCACAATTGGGTGTAGATCTCAGCGAAGTCACACGATCGCTGATCGCTTCCACCTCTTCTTCGCGTTATACCGAAAAAAACACCTGGATCGATGAAAAAGCAGGACTTTCTTACAACGTCCAAGTTCAGGTTCCCATCGATAAAATGAAAGATGAGAAAGAAATCGGTGAAATCCCTTTATTGAAAAATTCAGCGCGACCAATTCTGAGCGACGTTGCAACGATCACACCGTCCTTCACCTATGGCGAAAACGACAATTTAGGTGCAATGCCTTATGTATCAGTTACAGCAAATATTGATCATACCGATTTAAAAACAGCCTCCAAGGATGTACAGCGCAGTATCAAAGCCCTTGGCGAGCTTCCTCGTGGTTTATCGATGGAGCAAATAGGACTTGGAAAAGTATTATCAGAGACCATGAGCAGCCTCGAATCGGGTTTGGCCGTAGCCATTATCGTTATATTCCTGATGCTATCAGCCAATTTTCAGTCGTTCAAAGTTTCTATGGTTGTGCTCACCACAGTGCCTGCGGTTGTGCTGGGCTCATTGATTCTGCTGTTGTTAACCGGATCTACCCTCAACTTACAATCCTACATGGGGATTATCATGTCGGTGGGTGTATCCATTGCGAACGCTGTTTTACTCATCACCAATGCCGAACATATCCGTCGGCATAATGGAGATGCGCTGGCTGCAGCCCGTGAGGCAGCATCCTTACGGCTTCGCCCAATTATCATGACCAGTTTGGCCATGATTGTGGGTATGCTACCTATGGCTATTGGTCATGGTGAAGGTGGCGAACAAGTTTCACCACTCGGTAGAGCTGTAATTGGAGGATTACTATTTTCGACATTTGCCGTACTCGTCATCTTACCGCTTATATTTGCTTGGGCGCAAGAAAAAAGCAGTACACAATCGATCTCATTAGATCCTGAAGACAAAGAAAGTAAACACTATATTGCGGCATTAAAACCTTTATCGTAAAAGCAGTATAATCTATAAAATATGAAAAATAATTTGTTCAAAATATTATCTATCGCCGGTCTGATCGCATCCTTAACAGGATGCCATTCGGCTGCCGAGGAAAATGCAAAAAAAGAAAGTCCGGAAGCTGCAGCTCCGGCAATGGAGACATTTGTACCCACCAAACAGAAATTAACAAATAAAATGCAGATTCCCGGGGAAATCACGGGATTCCAGCAGGTCGAGATTTACGCTAAGGTCAGCAGTTACGTCAAAAGTCTCAACGTGGACATCGGAAGTAAAGTGCATGCCGGTCAGCTATTGGCTGTCCTGGAGGCTCCCGAATTGAGTTCACAGCTTTCAGCAGCCAAATCGCGGCTCAAATCGCAAGAAGCGGTCTATATGGCTACAAAAAGCACTTACGACAGACTCTTTGAAACCAGCAAAGTAGAGGGAACGGTGGCTAGACTGGATCTTGAGGTTGCTGAGTCAAAAAAGAATGCTGATTTTGCGCAGTACCAAGCCGCTAAATCGGCCTACGCAGAGGTACAAAACCTGTTGAACTATTTGGAAATCAGAGCACCCTTCGACGGTGTAATCGCAACAAGAAATGTCAATCAGGGCGCCTATGTTGGTCCTGCTGGCCGTGGCTCGGAAATGCCCATCATGACCATTCAACAACAACGCAAACTGAGGTTAGCCGTTGCTGTTCCGGAACAATATTCGGGTTTCCTCACCGAAAACCAGCCCTTACAATTTACTGTCCAATCATTGCCAGGGCAAACCTTCTCGGGTAAGATCGCTCGTAAATCGGGTGCCCTGGACAGCCGATTAAGATCCGAGCGGGTAGAAATTGACATTAACAATACCGACAACAAGCTATTGCCGGGTATGGTTGCAGAGGTCGAATTGCCTTTAACATCTCAAGACAGTACTTTTGTTGTACCGAAATCGGCGGTATTTACTTCAGGCGAAGGAAGTTTTGTGATTGCTGTTGTTTCGAACAAAACACAACGTATTCCTGTACAGAAAGGACGCAGCATTGATGGTCAGATCGAAATATTTGGTGACTTAAAACAAGACACTAAATTGGTCAGCAAAGCGGATGAAGAGATTATAGACGGAACGTCAGTCAAATAGGACTTTCTACTAATTCCTAAACAAAAGAAAGACCAACCCCATTACAACCGGGTTCGGTCTTTCTAATTTATTCGGTCTTTCTAATTTAAATGCCCATAAATTTAAAGGGTTGGGCAGCCTTAAACAGGTTATTTGAAATCCCATTTATTGCCATCCCTTGCTTCATGTCCAACTTCATCGTCGGAGCCCCTTTCTTTAAATCAAATTTAGCCAGATCTACCCACAGTGTTCCCGGAACCAATACATTCTCAAAATAATAGATTTTATTCTTCTGATCAGTCACGGATCTCCATCGTGTAGACGAAATATTAGGTTCAGATTCCGAGCTTATTCCAAAGGGAACCGAGCAGTTGCGGATCACACTGAAAACACTGGCAACAGAAAGCCGCACATCGTCTGTTTGCGGGATCGCATTAATATAATAAGAAGCCCTCACAAAACGATCAGCAGCACGGTTTGTTCCCGCCAACATGATAGTTCCCGGAATTCCCTGCCAATACCTGTTTAGCGCGAGCTGATCTTCAAAGATGGGCGAGTTTGTCATAACTGTATAGGCCGCATCGTGATGAATCACCAGTTTACCGTTGATGTATTCAAATATAGCATTATCGCCTGTGGCATCTGAAAGCGATAAATGTATGGTCGTAAATTTGGTAGTTCCCGGGATGTAATCACTTACAATTACAAATGGCTCATCCTTTAAAGCAGATACCGCTTCATTGACGGTCGCAAAATTATCCAAAACATATTGGGCCCAAGCCGAGATTGCAAGCCCTTTTTTTGGTCCCGCTGGATCAAATTTAGGATAAGTAGATTCCACTAGCCAGAGTACATTGGCCACCAATCCCTTTTCATTTAAACCATCGACTGTAGCAATGTCCCATGCACTGGAAACAACACTCCCATATTGTGAAGTCCACTGCAATGACTGTGGACCGACCTCCCCGCTTCTTGCTACGCCGCGCGGAAACACCCATAAATTGGCCGCGATATCGTCTCTCCAGTCCATACTTCTAGCTGTGATAACGGTCTGATTAGGTCCTTTATATACAACGCGTGTACAGGATCGACCTTCGTTAGCAACAAAAAGAAAGACGACCAACATAAATTGTGCAAGATACTTCATATGTATAGATTTTTTTAATAAGTGATACAGCTTTTTTGCCTTTGAGGACAAAAGGATCCAATATCTTAAACAATAATTCGGACTTATTGTTTGTCTAAGCTGTAACCGGCATGATTTAATCCGGCACAGCTTAGACGAGCATAATCTATAGCCATAATAAATGGCCCTGGGTACTATTCAGCTGCTTTCGGGTCAATTGCTGCTGCTGCTGCAGTTAATGCTAAGGCCCCCCCAACGATCATAGCCTCCTGCCCCTTTTTTTCCTTAACAGCCAGCACGTCTCCGCGCTTATTATACAGTTCAATAATATTATTAAGGGCTACTGAACCGGTCTGCCAAAGCTGGGCAGCATAAAATTTTTGCTCCGTAGTTTTAACAATGGCTTTACCATCTTCTAAAATCGAATAACTTAAATAACTACGTAAACTGTAAGGTGAATCAGCGCCTTCAAATCGAGCAAGTTTTACCGCAAAACTCTCGCCACTCATATCATACATATACACTTTTTCTTTTTGGGATGATCGTACAATGGATTTAACATCGTTTTTAAAATCAAAATAATGCCCATCCACATAGGCATGTGGTGGGATAAGCACCACATCTTTAGGCAAACTTACCGATGCTGTGATAGAACCGTTCACCCAAGTATCATTGAATATAGTGGATTTACTAGCGTTTATATCGTAAACCGAAGCGTTCATCTTTCCATTAAAAGCAGCTTGTTCAGCAGAATAACCTTGCGTTTTACCATTAATAACCATGGCCGAATTTTTAAGATCCCATAAGATCGGTTTATCGATTTTATTTTCTATTCGAAGGTAAATTCGACCATCTCTGTCGGCAAAGGAATAATCAATTTTTACTGTATCATTATTAAATGAAAACGTTCCCTTGTCTTCATCTTTTTTTACATTCTCCCCATTGAATGTCATGAGATAGTTGGAAGAACAGGCTGAAAGAAAAACAGCACAATACGTTAGCGTGAGAACTTTGAATACTTTTCGCATAATATCAGGATATCTTAGTGTAATTGCAACGGCACGAGTACTATTGTACAACAATATAAAAAACTATTATTAAAAAAACAGCGAAACGACATAAAATAATTTCCTAATTAGGGTATTAATCGCAAAATATCACTGTTTCTATCAAAATAGTACATGATCGTCATAAAGCAGTAAATGGCCCTCTTTTATCGCCCGATACAGCTTTGAAATTGCTTTACATCAGTTTCCATAATAACAGGGATATTACAGGGGGTTAACAGGGGTATAACAGGGGGTTAGCAGGGGTAAATACCCAGTTAACCCCCTGTTAATACCTTGTAAAAAGACTACTATATCCTTCTTAATGGAGAATAGGATATTCGACTGATAATAACCATAAACAAATCAAGGAATATACTCAACTGTTGGTCTGATTAGCGTAACGAAAACGGTTAAACGAATAGAAGTTTTTTTAACCGGAAAGCAAAAGCTATATTTACAGTCAACTAAACCCAATCCAATGAAAGAGAAATTTATTGACAGAAAGGATCAACAGGCCAATAAGATATTTGAAAGAAGAACATTATCCTCCGATTATAGAACGATTATTCCCTTACTGTCTCCCGGCATGGAAATCTTGGACGTAGGCTGTGGTACCGGAACGCTCACGAATGAGGTAGCAAGCTATATCGGCGACGGAACTATAATCGGGCTCGATAATACACCGTCTTTTATCGACAGTGGCAATGAGCTTTATGGTAGCACCCAAAATCTGAACCTGGTCTACAGCAATATTTTTGATTATCAGCCTCCACATCCGTTCGACCTGATTATAACGGCGCGCACCATGCAATGGTTAAGTGATATTCCCAGGGCATTGGGCTTATTCAAATCCTGGTTAAAGCCCGGAGGACAAATTTCTATTTTAGACTACAATCACACCGCCATTGAATGGAACCCTGCCCCTCCGGAAAGTATGCTCACATTTTACCATACTTTCCTGAAGTGGAGAGCAGATGCAGGTATGAACAATCGTGTTGCTGATGAGGTCGCTGCACTGCTCCAGGAAGCAGGTTTCCATTCGGTTCAGGTTATCAATGCCGATCAGACCTACAAAAAAGGAGAAGCAAACTTTGATACCAATCTGGCCATCTGGAACAAAGTCGCCCAATCGCGACAAATGGTTACGGAAGGGTATATCTCCGACGAACTTCGCTTACAGGCTATCGCCGAATACAGCCAATGGATCGAAACGGAAGCGACCACCATGACACTTAAAATGAACGATGTACGGGCTAAAGTATAATCTCCTCTTATCCGTTTTCCTCCTACTGACATTCCCCGGGCTGGCCGTAAAAGCACAGCTCAGGGATACCATGATCAATGTAGGGAACCATAGCCTTCAATTTACTTTAATGGAGGGGAAGGGTATCCCCATTGTCTTTGAATCTGGGGGTGGAAATGATGCTTCCGTTTGGAGAAAGTTATTGGAACCGCTATCGAGCAAATTGGGCGCACCTTTAATTACCTATGACAGGGCTGGCTTTGGGAAAAGTGAAATAGACACCGTTAACATTAGCTTGACAAATGAAGTAAAGGATCTTAAAAATGCCTTGCAGCAATTGGGCTATCGTGATCGGTACTTTTTTGTTGCCCATTCCTTCGGTGGTAACTATACGATGAAATTTATAACGACCAATCCCGGTCAGGTTGTTGGCACAGTAATGATCGATATTGTTTCCCCTTATTTCATGACCATGGAGCGATCCAAATCATTGAAGAGCGAATATGCCAGTGAACTTGATAACATCAAAAAAGAAAGCTTAGGGTTCTATCATCTCGTTTTAAACTACGAAGCATCAACGGCTGTTTTACATGAGGTTGCAGGAAAAATCAATGTTCCTATGACTGTCATTGGCTCAGGAAAATCACCTTTTGAAGAACCCGATCGCAGTTTATTTATTGCTGCCCTTAAAAAATATGCAGATCAAAAAAACAATAGACGTTATCTTTTGGCTCAAAATGCGGAGCATCATGTCTTTTATGACGAACCAGATCTGGTCATTGATGAAATCGTCAAACTGTATCAAAAAACCGCATCCGAGTAATCAAAAAGTCTATCCGTACAACCGATTTTATTTGTAGCTTAGCAAGGCTGTACAACACACAACAACTTATCTTATGGATCATCAGGCCCAAAATGTCATCGATACACCGAGCAACAATACGGTGTTTATGGTATGGAATTTCCACGAAAATGTGGTCATTAAGGATGTCTTCCAACGCTTATGTGCATTGGTTGTCAATCTCAACAATTCGGCGCAGGTACGTTCAAACCTTGTGAAAGCAAGCGTGGTATTGGGCATAAGTCACCATGCCTGGAAAAAGCTTGAACTCAACGAACCTATGCCAAAGGAATTGGTTCCTTTCGAACCTATCATCGGTCAAAAACATATTGCTGTAGCTACCCCCGGAGATTTACATTTCCATATTCGCGCTTATGAAAAAAGCTATTGCATTGACATGGCGACCGAAATAGCAGCCTTATTAAGTCCCGTTGCCGATTGCAAGGAGGAAATTCATGGGTTCAGATATTGGGATGGCCGAAGTATCTTGGGTTTTGTCGACGGAACGGAAAATCCCCTTGGTGAGGATCGTGCTTTCTTTGGTATCGTTGGTGATGAGGATGCAGCCTATACGGGTGGAAGCTATTTATTTGTACAAAAATATATTCACGACATGAACGCCTGGCGTTCTTTACCCGTCGCTGAACAGGAGAAGGTCATCGGCAGAAGCAAAGCAAACGATATTGAGATGGGCGACGATGAAAAACCGACTAATTCACATTCGGCCCTAGCCAATGTCGGTGACGATTTGAAAATTGTTCGCGACAATATGCCTTTTGGGCAAATCGCAACAAATGAAATGGGAACCTACTTTATCGCTTACGCCAGCACATTCAGTACCGTACAATTGATGCTAAAAAGAATGTTTATTGGTGAACCCGAAGGGAATTACGATAGAATACTGGACTTTAGTACGGCGCATACCGGCTCCCTGTTCTTCTGTCCAACAATCAATATGCTGAAAGAATTTGCAGGTTAAAACCTGTTTATCCGCGAAGCAGATCATTTCCAACAGGATATCCCAACGTAGAGCACTGGGTCATGGAATATGGTCCCAATGGAATATGGTCCCACAAATTTATTTTTAACACTACACGACAAAAAAAATGGAAATCACTATTATTCAGCTAGGTGACGAAAACATTGGTGAAGTTAAAGGTTCAGGCGTCTTTATCCATAATCTCGATGATGGTCTACAGATTATGGTCGACTGTGGCGCGCAAGAAGCATACAAAGCAATTATTTATCAAGAGAACATCACAGACGATTTCTTCGAACTTAAAACAAAACTTGCCGGTGAAATTCTTCAAAAATATACGCAGTATGGCTTTGACATTGCCATCGTTGGCGATTTCTCCAGATACAACAGCAAAAGTCTAAACGATTTTATCTACGAAAGCAATAAATCAAAGAAAATCAATTTTGTAGGTACGCGTGAAGAAGCGATAGCCAGATTTTCAAATCGTTAAGTCATGCATATTGAATCAGAAAGATTAGCGATTCGCCCCATTATGGCGGAGGATAGTCAGGCCGTATTCGGTTACCGTTCGGATAAAGAAACCAATAAATACCAGGGCTGGATTCCAGACTCTTTGGCAGAAGTCGATGCATTTATTGCTAAAAATCCGGGCACATTCAATCTTCCAGAGTCCTGGTTTCAGCTCGTTATGACCGACAAAATAGCAAACGCAGTAATCGGCGATATTGGCGTTCACTTTTTTGGTACTGAACACCTGCAGGTGGAATTGGGCTGTACCATAAAAAAAGAATTCCAGCAACAGGGCTATGCCAAAGAAGGACTGAAAACAGTTATAGAGACCCTTTTCCGTCAGTATCATAAACATCGGATCACGGCCTCGGTAGCTCCGGAAAACAAGGCATCCATGCAGCTTTTAACAAGTTTGGGATTCCGAAAGGAAGCTCATTTTGTAAAAAGCTATTTCCATAACGGTCAATGGGAAGATGATGTGGTCTTTGCAATCCTTGCCGAAGAATGGGATTCAACACAATAAGTCGTCTCTTCGCGACTTATTGTGTCGTACGATTGATCCAATCGGCATAAGACAGCACGCCCAGTTCGGGCCTGCCCTCCCCTTCCAAAACTGCGATAAACTCCAATTGGTTGCCATCCGGATCATTAAAGTAAATGGCCAATGCCGGCATCCATGCAAAGACCATCGGTGCTTCGATCCCATCCTTTAAAAAATTATAAGGTGTCAGGTCACGTGTTTTCAGATAGTCCACGGCATAGTTCAAGATATCCTCTTTATCCGCTCTAAAAGCAAAATGTCTCGGTTGAAAGTTTGTTTCTTCCTGCCACAGGCCCAACATATAGTCTTTGCCGGTTCCAATCCATAAAAAAACAATAGGACGTGTCGGATCGCGATGTGCCACACGTAATCCCAATACCTCCGTATAAAATGCGACCGATTTAGCTAAATCACGCACCTGAATATGCGTTTCGTATAAACCTTGTATCATAAGTTATTTCATTTTAAAATTATTTCAATCCATTGATAGCGCGCTCGTGATGTAAATGCAAGATCGGATAGGATTTGCCCATACCATCTACAGCTGAGCGTCCGATAAGCTGATATCCTTTTTTCAGATAAAAATCAACAGCCTGCTGATTTTGCTCATTGACATCAACTTTATACACCTGGAGCTTATCCAGCACATACTGTAGTGCCACAGTCCCAATACCTTTTCCCCTGTAGGCTGAATCCACAAATAACATTTCTAGATTATCATCGGAGACAGCGAAAAAAGCAGTAGGCTGTCCCTCATCATCGATGACATATACCTTTAATTGTGGTAAATACTCGGTTGGGATCAGTCTCTTATATAACTGAAGATCCTCCTCTTTCAAAAAATCATGTGTTGCCCGAACCGAATTTTCCCAAATGCGCAGGATTGCCGCATAGTCGGCTTCACTTGCCGCTCTTATTTCCATAACGATTATCTCCCTCTAAAAATTCTTATTTACACCGTATCGCTACGGAATGGCATTCTTATAAAAGCTTCCCTTCCGCTTTACAGAAAGGCAATGTAAGTTAAATTGGAGAACTAAAATCATGAAAAAGTTAAATAAGACAGAAAGATGATGATTTAGGTTCCGATAATTTGATTTCAGAGAAAACAACCTTATCTTGTAAATAAACGCATTAGCCATGTACAACACACTTCTATTTAAAAAATATCTCCCGGAAGATTTTGACGCTTTCCACGACTTGGTTAAAGGGGATGATGTCATGAAATACATTACTGGTAAAGGATTGTCCAAAGAACAGGCCCGGAAAAAGTTCGATTCGATTCTCGAGATCAACCAGCATCCTGATTTAGGTTATTTTAAAGTAATCGAAGCGGATACGCTAAAGCTTTTGGGGGACTGTAAGCTTGTTAATTATAAAAAAGATCCAAGTGTATTCGAAATTGGTTATTTGCTGCGCAAAGAACATTGGGGAAAGGGGCTGGGAACACAGATTTGCGAGTCGATGCTAACCCTTGCCACAACATTAAATCCGGATAAAGATGTGATTGGTATCATTGATCCCGATAACACCGCATCGAGACGATTACTAAGCAAATTTGGATTCAAAAGTTTCTTCGTTGGGAAAGAAGACAATATTGCCACAGAAAAACTGATGCTCAAACGGACAGCATCCGAATAAACAAAGCCCATTCGAATTAGTAAAAACAATAGGAACTGTATATGCCCAAACCGAACAAAAAGTCAATGAAGTTTAAGGTAAAAACAACTTATAATACACACGAAAGTCTTCAAGATACCTTATCATTCTTTGGCGTAAATTGCCACCGCCCCTATTATATTTCTTCTGGAAATCCGATTTTTGAATACCCAAGCAATGCTTTTCGTATTGATTATTATGCCATCTGTATCTGTACAGCGGGCGATATAAATATTCAGGTAGACAATCAGGAATACCATATCTCGACAAACCATATCCTCATATCCGCCCCAACAACAATTATCCGGTTTTCGCAGGTCAGCGCCGACTTTAGAATGAAGCTACTCTTTTTTGACAAAGCATTCCTGCTTAAACATATTGTCAATCCATTCTTTATCGAACAACTGGGGCTTTTTAAAAATTCGACCTTTACCATTGTCAGCTCCCAAGATAAACAAATTGACAAGCTGTTAAAATTAATGGACTACTTCAAAGAAGTTACCTTAAGAACAACACATTTTACAGCAGATATCATCCGCACGATCATCTTTAATCTCCTGTTAGAGATCGCCGACGAATTGGTCTCTAAAGACCATAATACAACGGAAAGTGTACAAGAGACCAACAACCTGTTCTATAAGTTTACAGACCTGGTTCAGCGACATAGCAATCAATACAAAGAAGTACAATATTACGCCGACCAGTTATTTATTTCAAACAAATACCTCATTCAGATTGTTAAAAGAGCATCAGGTAAAACACCACATGAAATTATTGATGAGCGTGTGCTTAAAGAAGCCTATGTGCTGCTCGGGAATCCCGAAAAGACTATCTCAGAAATTTCTTATGAAATCGGATTTAATTCCATCTCAGCATTTGGTCGTTTTTTCAAAAAATACTCCACCTTATCGCCATCAGAGTACCGAAAGCGACAAAATATGTAGAAAGAGGAAATTCGGTAGAACAATAGCGAATTTGAGGGCACAAATGATTAAGGTGGTCTTTGTAACTTTACTCAACAATTAAAAAAACATAAGAATCATGAAAGAAATCACCTCAAAATTCGACAAAGTATTAAATGCATCTGCTGAATATGGAAATGTAAATCATGAACCCGATTCAAGCAAAGAACAACAACGTAACACACCGAAAAAATCGATGCCCTTTTCTGATCAGATCGGAAATTATCAACGCAATAAAGGTATTCCACCAAAATCATATAAAGACAGTAAAATTTACATCGTCGGAAGCGGTATAGCAGGGATGTCTGCAGCCTACTATTTTATCCGAGATGGTCATGTTCCTGCTGAAAACATCACATTCCTTGAACAGCTCCATGTGGAAGGCGGCTCGTTAGATGGCGCCGGTAATGCAACCGACGGCTATGTCATCCGCGGTGGTAGGGAAATGGATATGACCTACGAAAATCTTTGGGATATGTTTCAGGACATTCCTGCATTGGAAATGCCTGCCCCCTACAGTGTTCTGGACGAGTACCGTTTGATCAATGACAACGACTCCAACTACTCCAAAGCAAGGCTTATTCATAAACTTGGTGAGATAAAAGACTTCAGCAAGTTTGGATTGGGCAAAATGGATCAGCTGGCCATCATTCGATTGCTCCTCAAAAATAAAGAAGATTTAGATGACTTAACCATCGAAGACTACTTCAGCGAGTCATTTTTATCCAGCAATTTCTGGACCTTCTGGCGTACCATGTTCGCTTTCGAAAACTGGCATAGTTTACTTGAGCTGAAATTGTACATGCACCGCTTTTTACATGCGATAGACGGATTGAATGATCTTTCATCACTCGTATTCCCGAAATACAATCAATACGACACCTTTGTGACCCCTTTGCGCAAAGTACTCCAAAGCAAAGGTGTAAACATTCGATTCAATGTGTTAGTCAAAGACTTGGATATCCAAAGCAATACCGATGGAAAAGTTGTGGAGGCCCTGATTACAGAACAAGACGGTAAAGAGGTAAAAATTCCAATCGGAAAAGACGACTTCGTCATTGTGACAACTGGATCAATGACAGAAGATACCTTCTACGGCGACAACAAAAATGCACCGATCATCGCTATCGACAACAGCAGCAGCGGTCAAAGTGCAGGCTGGAAACTCTGGAAAAATCTGGCTGCCAAATCCGCCATCTTTGGTAAACCCGAAAAGTTCTGCAGTAACATCGAAAAATCAGCATGGGAGTCTGCGACCCTGACATGTAAACCTTCGGCTTTAGTCGAAAAACTAAAAGAATATTCTGTCAATGACCCTTATTCCGGCAAAACAGTCACTGGCGGTATTATTACCATTACCGATTCTGATTGGCTGATGAGTTTCACCTGTAATAGACAGCCACATTTCCCTGGCCAACCGGATGATGTTCTTGTCTTATGGGTATATGCCTTATTTATGGATAAAGAAGGAAATTACATCAAAAAGCCAATGCCACAATGTACTGGAGATGAAATTTTAGCCGAACTATGTCACCATTTGGGCATTATTGATCAACTGGACGATGTTATCAAAAATACGATTGTACGTACGACATTTATGCCTTACATCACCTCGATGTTTATGCCAAGAGCAAAAGGCGACCGTCCGAGAGTCGTACCTGAAGGATGTAAAAACCTGGGCTTGATCGGTCAGTTTGTCGAAACCAACAATGACGTTGTCTTTACCATGGAAAGCTCGGTACGTACCGCACGTATTGCGGTATACGAACTGCTGAACTTAAACAAGCAGGTTCCGGATATTAATCCCCTACAATACGACATCCGCCATCTTTTGAAAGCAGCCAAAACATTAAATGATGACAAACCATTTGTGGGCGAAGGCTTACTACGTAAAATGCTAAAAGGCACTTATTTTGAACATATCCTGCCTATCGGTTCTGAGGAACAAGAAGACCATGAATCTTTCCTGACAGAGCAGATCACCAAATTCAAAGATTGGTTAAAAGGAATTAAAGGATAGGGATCACAACCTGCGCCATGATTCCGTGGCGCAGATTTTTACGAATTGAAAAAACAATAACATCATGGACTTTAAAAATATAACGATAGCTGGCAGTGGGGTTTTAGGCTATCAAATCGCTTTCCAAACAGCATTTCATGGCTATCATGTCACTGTATACGACATCAACGACGATGTATTAAAAAAAGCAGCAGCAAAATTTGATATTTTGGCGCAGGCATTCGAGAAAGATCTTCATGCGAGTAAAGAACAACTGGCTTCAACCTTTGACAGGCTAAGTTATAGTTCAGATCTGGCCGCGGCGGTAGCAAACGCAGATCTTCTTATCGAAGCCGTTCCCGAAAACCCAGCCATTAAAATTGGCTTCTATCAGGAGTTAGCGAAAGTGGCTCCGGAGAAAACCATTTTTGCCACAAACTCCTCAACCTTGCTACCAAGTCAATTTGCCCAAGAAACCGGCCGTCCAGAGAAGTTCCTGGCGCTACATTTTGCCAATGAAATCTGGAAGCACAATACAGCAGAAATTATGGGCCATCCGGGTACAGACAAAACTGTATTTGAGCAGGTTGTAAACTTTGCAAAATCCATTGGCATGGTTGCCCTCCCGCTGCACAAGGAGCAGCCTGGCTATATTGTAAACTCCTTACTTGTCCCATTACTTTCGGCGGCAACAGATCTTTTGGTCAACGAAGTGGCGGATGCCCAAACGATCGACAAAACCTGGATGGTTGCCACTGGGGCGCCAACAGGCCCCTTCGGCATACTCGATATCGTTGGCATCACAACAGCTTATAATATCAATAAAATGAGCGCCGATGCAACAAATGATCCCTTAAAGATCAAAACAGTGGCCTATCTCAAAGAGCATTTTATAGACAAAAACAAATTGGGCGTCGCTACTGGGGAAGGGTTCTATACCTATCCCAATCCGGCCTATCAATCGCCCGACTTTTTAAAGTAGGTCTCTTCATAAACACTAAATCGTCGCAGGTGGAGCGGTGACGATTTAGTGTTTATGCTTATTTCAATCCGCTTCCTTCTTTCACTCATTCGCATATACTCCGTTCAACCATGCAAAAGTTGAACGATGCTGTCCATTCAATACCGGTTTGCTGATACCCATTGTTTTAAGGATGGCATCAAATGCTTCACCGATCATCAAATCATCACGATTGCTAAAAAGTGAAACCACAAGGTCTTTCTGTACATCGATATATACGATATGATGAAACCCGGTAGATTCACCTGAACGAAACAGGATTTTATGGCCTGCATTTTTTTGAATAAACCATCCGAAATGATACGCTATTCCATCCTTTACCGGGTAGGCCATTTGATCGAACAATTGCTCCAGTCCCGGCTGTATTAACCGATCTTTTACCAAAAAATTGGCCCATGTATGATATTCATCCGCAGATAGATAAACACCCCCATCCCCCTGTGTCGCACTTGTCACACTCTGATCGGCAAACAGGTAGGAGCCTTCTGTCGGATGATAACCGTAGACTCGTTCATCAACCGTCGTGCCCGGTTCATATACCAATCCCTTGCTAATGCCTATGGGTTCAAACAAGTGATTTTTGACAAAGGAAGCAAAGGATTTTTTTGCAACATGCTCGACAATCAGCGATAAAAGACAATAGCCTGTATTGCTATAGCGAAATTGACTTCCCGAAGGGAAATATAAAGGATCAGTCTGCCGGATATACTTCAGCACATCCTTATCCGATACCTGATCTTTCCTTTCTTTCGGTATAAGCTCTTCATAGTCCCAGATTCCGGATGTATGTTGCAGAAGCTGTGCTACAGTAATACCTTTCAGCGCGACTGGCAGATCTTTAAAAAAAAGGGACAATGGGTCGTCTAGTTTTAAACGCTTTTGAATCACTAAGGTATATATCGCCTGTGCAGTCACCTGTTTGCTTACCGATGCCAGGCGAAAATGTGAGCTGGATGTGATTGCACGCTTTTCCTTCAAATCTGCACGTCCAATTGCATAACGATAAATAAGACGACCATTTTGGCTAACTGCACAGCTAATCCCCGGAGCTGCCGGGTCCTTATAATAGCCTGCAATGGTGCTATCCAATTTTGATTTATCCATTTTTTGTCCCATAACAACACTTGTTACACAGATCAAAATAAAACTCAGTTTTAGGTTTATCATATTTTATACAGTACATTTCGGTTTATATTGTCAGCCTCCTGAAAGGCACAGCGTATTAAATCAATTTGATCTTATTGCTTTTCAAAAATGTACCCTTCAAAAATCGAAATTTTCTTGCAATGCGCGGGTGTTTTTATTGATTTTTATTTATTTCTTTTAATTTTGCTTTCATGCTTCATTTCTCATGAAGCCGAACTGATCCGGAATCCTTCCCTCAGTTCTTCATTAAAAAATCACGACAGACTATGTTTTTTATTTTCAGTATCTACGACTTTGTATTAGCAGAAAAAACGGTAACAGCGACCTTAAAAAAAGAAAACGCGCCAAGAAATTTCACCTTGCAGATTATTACGCCAGCCCGTCGGTTTATAGGCCTACCTTTTGGCGGTGGATTTGTCAAACTTTCCAGACTTTACGACGAACAAGGAAAATTGATTCACGCACGGAATTATTCAGATGAATT
This sequence comes from Sphingobacterium sp. UBA1897, assembly GCF_002337775.1. Classification (NCBI taxonomy): domain Bacteria; kingdom Pseudomonadati; phylum Bacteroidota; class Sphingobacteriia; order Sphingobacteriales; family Sphingobacteriaceae; genus Sphingobacterium; species Sphingobacterium sp. UBA1897. Next base: position 157,627 of record NZ_DDGR01000023.1, on the reverse strand, counting down.
AAAAGCAGAGATCAAAGCGTTCAAAAGTCAGTATAGCATCCCCTATTTTCAGTTATGGAAAGGATTTCTAATTGTCACTGCGGCAATCCTTATCTGGGCAGTCATTTATGGGGTAAAGAATAAATTGGGAAATCAACAACGGGAAAAAGAAGTTGGTCAGATGATTGATAATTTGAAGCAACTAAAGGCAGGCCAGCTTTATGGCGCTACTTTTTTTACCGATCAGGATGGTAACAGTATAAATGGACTTCCTGCAGGTTGGATAAAAATAGATAAAATCGTGGGCGACACTGTTTTTATACATCGTTCAAAGCAGCTCGACACAAATTCGGCACTTTTTGACATGAAGAACATTGCTTCGTTCAGGCCCCAATCGACCGATGAATGGCAGGAAAAAACAGAAAAAATGGATTTAAATCTATTGAAAAAACAGCTCGAGGATGCTGCGACAAAAAAAGTCGATCTGCTCTATATCGGTAAAGACCACGAGAAATATTCAGGTGTTATATTGACGATAAAAGGTAGCGAGTAAGCCTTATTTCTAGGTATAACCAACGTATTGACTTTTCAGCGCAGACAGATCATGCGGCTAGGTCCATACTTAAAAAACTCAAGATCGGACGTTTTAAGCAGCGGCCGATCTTGAGTCTCTATTTTTAGTACTGGATTTTTTCGTCAATATCGTATTTCATACCTGGATAGTGCAGCAACCTTCGCATCAAGGCAATCTGACCGGCAAGATAATCCTCCCGTCCGATACACATCCCAATGAAATTTAGCTTGTCCTCCTCAATAAAAGGGATATTCATATTAATCTTAAATAGTTCAGCCAGCTGCGTATCGTCCACTTGCAGCAAAGCAGCATAGACTTTCGGTGATATCGATTTAAAATTTTCTTTTAATTCCAGCACACTGGGATAGTGATAACTTTCATCGAGTGTCTTTCCCATAAAAAATAGCTCATGGTAAGGATCATTTTCCTGAAGGCCAAGAACATGAGCCATAGCATAACGCACATTTACAAAATTACCCGCCATCCATACGATATGGTTGGTCTGTCCATCAATTCGTTTTAATGCATCTTCTTCCGAAACGCCATCCAACGCGTTCAGAAAAATTTGACTGTGCATACGATAAGCAGGAATGATGATTTCTAATTTTAATGATTTCGGTTTATCCATATCGTTTTGATTTTTTAAAATACTAAATAACTGATTTATACTAAAATTACACGTTTCAATAGCGATTACACTTGTCGTAGGACAAGAAATAAAAATGAACAAAATTGATAGATCATTGCGAAATAAATTCTAAATTTCTACTAAATTGAACTTCTATCTTTACCACATGAAGATTTTGATCATAGAAGACGAATTGGAGCTGGCCAAAAGCATCGCAACATACCTTAGCGAGCAACACTATTTATGCGAATTTGCGCCAACTTTACAGGATGCTCTAGACAAAATTCAGTTATACCAGTACGACTGTATCTTACTGGACATCGGTCTACCAGATGGAAATGGTCTGAAACTACTCGAAGAGTTGAAGACGCAGCGAAAGCAGGACGGTGTGATCATCATTTCTGCAAAAAATGCATTGGACGACAAAATTCATGGACTACAACTGGGGGCCGACGATTATCTAACGAAGCCTTTCCATTTATCTGAGCTCACAGCACGAATCTATTCCTTGATCCGTCGCAAACAATTCAATAGCTCAAATATTGTTGTGCAAAATGAAATACAGATTGATCTACTTGCAAAAACAGTTATTGTCAATAATCTTCCTATTGTATTGACAAAAAAAGAGTTCGATCTGCTGATGTTTTTTATTGGCAACAAAAATAAAGTAATTTCAAAAAGTACCTTAGCAGAACACTTGTCCGGCGACATTGCTGATATGCTCGACAACCATGACTTTGTCTATGCCCATGTCAAAAATTTAAAAAAGAAACTACAGGACGCCGGAAGTCAATCTTATATCAAAACGGTATACGGTACGGGCTACAAATGGGAAAATTAAAATAGTGAGATGAAACCCCTACTGAGCAAAATAACGACCCCATTTCTACTCTATGTATTGATTGTACTAGGTGTCAGTATTCCTGTTTATTATTTTGTAATCGACGGAATATGGAAAAGTGAATTAGACGAACATAACGAAATTATCGTCAAGAAAACAACCTACGAGCTGAACAGTTTAAAACTGTCCGAAGACAGCCTCCAAGCCAGCATCGCTTTATGGAATAACATACAACCTGAAACCAATATACATCGCGTAAAACCGGGCGATTTATTGCAAGATAGCGTGTATACCATCGAAAAACCGCAGCGTTTTGTCGAGCCAAAGACAATTGACCGATTTAGATGCTTATCATCTGTTATTCAGATCAATGGTGCGCCTTATCGTTTTACTGTACAAACAAATATTGAGGAATCCGTAGAGACTATTGCCGCCATTGCCGCAACAACACTGTTTTTCTTTGTTATCTTGGTCATTGGTTTACTTATTATCTCCAGAAAAATATCACTTAGGCTCTGGAAACCATTTCGAGATACCGTTGATAAATTGAAGGCATTTAATCTCAATAGTCAACAACAGGTTGACTTTCAGCAAACGGACACCATAGAGTTCCATGAGCTTAATCAATCCTTATCCAAGCTTCTTGAAAAAAACCTGGCCGTATACCGATCACAAAAGGAATTCACTGAAAATGCTTCTCATGAATTGCAAACACCTTTGGCAATCCTAAAAAATAAGCTAGATATCTTATTGCAGTACCCTGATCTAAGTGATGAGCAGTACCAGCTCTTTGAAGATATGCATAAAGCGCTTTCACGTAGCACGCGAATCAACCGCAACCTGCTGCTGCTCGCCAAAATTGACAACAGTCAATTCGATCATTCGGAAAAAATCAGTATAGACTCGCTTGTTACACAAAGTATTGAAGTCATGCAAGAACATCTGGAGCTAAAACAGCTACGACTGCAACAGGAGATCCAACCGTCGGTGCTGCTGACAGGAAACAGCAGTCTGACCGAAATCCTGATCAACAACCTACTCCTGAACGCCATACGTTACAGCAATGCCAACGATACAATTGCTGTACATCTCAATCAAACTTCTTTAACGGTATATAACCCCGGTTCAATGCCCTTAGATAAAATACTTTTATTCAAACGGTTTTCCAAACTCTCGAAAAACAGCCAAGGCAGCGGTTTAGGATTGGCAATTATTACCGAAATCGCCCTGTATCAAGGCTGGACTGTTGATTATCAATTTGAAAATAATCAACATATTTTTTCCATTCATTTTTAAAATTCCAAAAGTAGTCCTATTCTACGATCAATAACAGACATTAGGTAAGTGATGTCATCGCAGGACCGTGTAGAAAGTTTTATTTGCATATCCGTGTAAATTTAGCTTAGTTTGATACATTTGTAGGGACAATGCATGGATGGCCCATGATTTGGTATCATAGATAAATTTCGATTTATCGAAGTTTTTAACGTTTTTCTTTATATGAAGATTCTCCTAGTCGAAGATGACGTACGTGTCGCAGGATTGATCAAACGCGGACTTGATGAAAATGAATTTCAAACAGCTATTGCCTACGACGGCATATCTGGAAAGAAAATGGTCTTACAACACGACTTTGATCTTATCATAACCGATATCGTACTCCCTAAGATGGATGGATTGGATCTCTGCAAAGAAATTCGTCATCTCAAACCCGATGTTCCCATTATCATGTTAACAGCATTAGGAACTTCAGACGGTAAAATTGAGGGTTTTGACGCCGGAGCGGATGACTATCTGGTCAAACCTTTTGAAATGCGCGAACTCCTAGCCCGCATCAGAGTCCTGCTCAAAAGATATCAAAAACAAGATACTTTCACAGGAACAATTTTGCGTTATGGAGACCTGGAAATGAATCTCCATACCAAAAGCGTCAAAAGGAATACTGCCGAAATCCATTTGACCCCCAAAGAGTTCAAGTTACTCCATTATTTATTGCAAAATCCCGAGCGTGTCCTTTCCAGAATGGAAATTGCTGAAAAAGTGTGGGAAACACATTTCGACACCGGAACCAACTTCATTGATGTTTACATCAACTATCTACGTAAAAAAATCGACAAAGATTTTGCAACCAGATATATCCATACCAGATCCGGAATGGGCTTTATTCTAAAACAGGACTAATGCGGATCAGGACACGAATCTCCATATTATTCACGCTGATTACAGCCACCATATTGCTGGTATTTGCCTGTACAGTATATTTTTCAGCGGTGGAGAATCGGGAAAGAGAGTTTTACGCCCTATAGAAAAAAGAAGCTTACACCAAAGCAAACCTTTTTTTGAATGCAAAAGTCGACAAAAAGACCTTAGAAGATATCTACCACAACAACCGAAAAATCCTCAACGAAGTCGAGGTTGCAATTTACGACACCCGTTTTGATCTCTTGTATCATGATGCCGTAGATATCGACTTTGTCAAAGAGACACCAGCCATGCTGCAGGATATTCTCAAAAATAAAGAGATACGATTTTATCAGGAAAAATGGCAGGTCATCGGCATAACCTTTCCATATAAAGACAAAACTTACATCATCACAGCCGCAGCCTATGATCAATACGGCTACAATAAACTGAATAGTCTATTATCTACCATTTTTTTGGTTTTCATTTTGTCTATATTTCTGATCTATGCAGCAGGAATATTCTTTTCCAAAAAGGTCTTTCAACCTATCCTGGAAATGACACAACGTGTAAAAACCATTTCTGCGACAAGTTTGGATGCCAGGCTTACGAGTAGCGGAAATAAAGACGAGCTTTCCGAATTGGCCAGCACATTCAATGCGATGCTCGACCGCCTCGAGAACTCCTTTGATGCCCAAAAGCATTTTGTCTCCAATATCTCGCATGAGCTAAGAACACCCTTGGCCGCCATGATTGCAGAACTCGAGATTTCTGCCAATAAGGACCGTAGCATAGTGGAGTATAAAACTGTCATCGACAATACGCTAAATGATGCCCAAAAACTGAAGAAGTTATTTAATAGCTTACTTGATTTTGCAAAAGCAAGTTATGACAGTGCTGAAATCGCGTTTAAAACCTTACGTATAGACGAAATACTAATTGATGCATGCCAGCAGGTTCTCCAGTCAAGTCCAAATTATAAACTCGACATTTTTGTCGATCCGGCGATTGAAGATGAAAAACTTCTATCCATCAATGCAAATGAGTATCTATTGCAGGTCGCCTTTGTCAACCTCATTGAAAATGCCTGTAAATTTTCACCCAATCAAAAATGCCTAATCGCTATCAAAGCGGATGAAAATAGAATTCAGCTGGAATTTAAAGATGACGGAATAGGCATTGACCCAGTCGATCTGCCCAATATATTCACACCATTCTATCGTGGAAGCAACAAAGATTATAGCGAGGGAAATGGTATTGGTTTATCGCTTACCCGAAAAATCGTGCTTCTCCATCAAGGCGAGATCACCGTCCGCTCGGCAAAAGGCGTTGGAAGTGTTTTTAGCATTGATATCTCACATCGTTCCCTATCCTGATAGCATGCTATTTTTTTTTAAGTCTCCTTAACCAGCATATTGTGGTAAAGGAAAAATGTAGCACTGTCAGCTAAGCAGGAGAAATTCTGTTTTTTCTCAACTTTTTATACATGCTTTTCAAGGAAGGCGAAATCAGTATCAGCAAAAGTATGCTGATACTGATCATGGACATGATCTCATAATAATCCATGGCATAGCGCACAAAGGATTGGATCTTGACCCGCTCAGCAACGAGCTTTAAGGCTGCCGTATGTTCCTTATACTGCAGTCCATGCTGCAAAATGCTGACAGATTCCTGCTGCAGGTACTCCCGAAATAAGGGATTGCCCACTTCCGTTTGGTCCCTAAAAACCTGCTGGTGCTGGGCATATTCAAACAACTTGAAAAAATTCTGCAAACCGATACTGCTCGTGTAGCCCAGGTATCGGATAGCAAGACAGACCGCAGCAGCAGAAGCCCCCAATTGAGGGCTGACACTGGTAATGCAAAATAAGATGGTGGGTACCATAATAATCCCTACTCCGAGTCCATGTAAAACTAAGGGTATCCAAAAATGCGCATCATTACCCTGCCCCTCAAAGGAGAAAAACATCCATTGGTGAAACAGCAGCAAGCAACAATAGCCCGAAATCCAGATCCATTTTACGGGGCGTTGCCCAAGCATCCAATACAATGAGCCTAGAACACCAGCGACAATACCAGCAATATTAAACCACTGGATATAGGACAAATGAATAGGATCGAGTTGAATAACCTGTACGAGATATTGATTTGAGATAGTCAAGGAGAAGCGCTCGATATACATCATGTACAAAATCAATAAGCCCAAGAGAAAGTTCCTGTTTTTAAAAATCGCCAAATGAACATACACACGCCTGAGCACCATTTGCCGAACAATAAAAAGAATAAGCAACGCTAGACCTACCCCTAATATGATCAGCATATGTTGATCGTTAAACCAATAAACTTCTTGTCCATACACCATTAAATAGCCAAAACTGACGATCACAAGACTATAGAAAATACAGCTTGCCCAGTCTAATGAAAACAAAGGGTAAGGGCGTATATGCCGTATAGAGCGCATCGACAGCATAATGAGCAATAAACCCGGTACAAATGATAAGGCAGCGTATAGATAGAGCTGATCAAAATTGAATGAATCGATAAATTCAGCCGTGACGAAAGTATTAAATGGGGAGCTGCAGAGTAACATACCAAAAAAGACAGCATAACTTACTTCCTTAGCCCGATCGCTTTTCAACCGTGAGAATATCATGGAGATCGATAAGTTTACGGCAGAAGCAAACAACATCCCTTGGAAAAAGCGCAGGCCATATACCCAGCTGATATCGGTGATGCTGTACATCAAAAAGCAATTCAATAGCTGCAGAAGATTAAAAATAATGTAGTACTGCTTGATGGGAAAGTATAAAAAAAAGCGTCGTTCTAAAACGTAGAATCCAACAAAACCAGCATAAAACAAAATGATCAGGAACTGAACATCACTGGGTTGGGCACCGTAAAATCCAGCGGTGACATTTGTATTTGCACCTGGCAGGAAAAATAAGACCATACTCGGCATCAAGCTGCTAAACAGGATAAGCTTGATCAACCACTCCGGTACCCATTCTTTAAAAATTCCTTTCACTAGTTCTGCTTTTTTGATACCGACACATTCACATTCATTCCCGAAAGAAGCTGTTGCGCTCCCTTTTGCCTATCCAGCTCAATGCGCACAGGTACGCGTTGTACAATCTTCACAAAGTTGCCCGTTGCATTATCTGGTGGCAAAAGGGAGAATGCAGATCCTGTAGCCGGGGAGATGGAAATAATTTTTCCATAAAATTTTTGATCCGGATACGCATCAGCCACCACCTCAACCCTATTGCCAAGATGCAAATAACGCAGTTGTGTTTCCTTAAAATTAGCCGTTACCCAGGTTGGGGTTTCTCTATTGACGATAAAGCCTAAAACTTCGCCAGCACTTATCATTTGACCTTTTTCAATCGTGCGTTTGCCAATCTGCCCATCGTAAGGTGCACGAATAACGGTATACCCAACATCAAGCCTTTTACGGCCGACAGCAGCCGTCAAACGAACACGTTCGGCATCGACCACACCTTTTTTCATATCCACATCATGCACACGCTCCTGTGAAGCCTGTAATTTATGCTTTAACGAAGCCAGCTCACTCTTATACACATCCAACGTTGCTTTTACATCCTCCAGTTGCTGTGCCGTTGCAGACTTTTCCTGAAACAAATAATTATAGCGATCATATTCCAACTGTTGCTTGGTTACCCGAGCCTCCCCGGCAGCAATTGAGGTCCGTAAAGATTCATGTTCCGCCTGGAGAATTTCCTTTTGACTATGAAGAACATTGATCTCTGCAGCTTCCTTATTGACGGATGCAGCTACCTGATCAGCCTCATATTTATATTCCTTATTATCTATAAGCAACAAGGTATCACCCCGTTTAACCAATTGATGATCGTGATAATGCACAGAAACCACATATCCTCCTACCCGAGAAACAATGGGATTGATATACTGTGTTACCTGTGCATCATTTGTGTAGGTATACCGCAGTCGCATCCATAATGCTTGAGCGCCCCATAACAACAAGGCCAACAAGACAATTCCGGCCAACCAGTTGGTGATTCGAGTGAGTTGTGCCTCCACAACTGTTCTTCGTGATTTAGGTTTCATTAGATAGTACCCTTCAAAAATTCGATAAAATAATAATGTTTCTGTATCGCAATATGTGCGGTTTCAAGATCAAAAAGTGTTTTTAGGTATTGCATATCAGCATCCAATAGATCCGTAATCAAAGCCGATGATTTAAAATACCTGTTTTTTATAATTCGTGCATTTTCCTGCGCCAACGCCTTATTGTTTTGACAGACGTCCTGCTGCTTAATAGCCAATTGATAATCCAACAGGGCCTGTAACAGCTGATTTTCCAGAATCTCCTCTTCATGATGGTGTTTTACCTCTTGTCGATCCAATGCGATCTGTGCTCCGCGCACCACGTTTTTATTGAGATAGATAGCCGAGATCGGTATGCTTAATTTGAGCCCTGTGATACTCAGATTATACCAGCTGGGATTATAGGGATACAAGAAGACCTGTGGATTGGCAAAGGTAAATGTGCTGGTCAAACCCAACTCAGGAAGATAATTTGATCGCGCCTGTTTGACCGACAATTTCTTCAAAACAACTTCCTGTTCGGATTTTAGAAGGGAAAAAGCATGGCTTCGCGCTTCGGCAACAAGCGCTTCATAGCTGGGGCTTTCCACTTTAAAAGGTTCGGTCAAGGGGATAATCTCTGCTGTAATACCGCCAATTAGCTGCAGCTTCTGATTTGCAGCCTGAATATCATGACCGATCTGCACGAGCAACAGTTCCCGCTTCGAAAGTTCCAACGAAATACGCAAGACGTCACTGTGTAATACCACGCCCGCCTTATACAGATGCTCAATCTCCTTGAGCTGTACCCGTTGATCAGCAATATCCTGCTCGATTAAAGATCGGTTACTATACGACAGTTCCAAATCCAAAAAAAGATTGCAAACCTCCAATTTCGTCTGTGCTGCGGCATTCTTCCAATCGATTCTAGCCAGCTCATTTTCCAGTTTTTTGGACTCTATTTTCATTAGGTCCCGATGCCCATTGTAGAGGTTCAGATAAAAATCCAGGCCGCTATCGTACAAGTAATGAAGAATATCATGCTGGGAAGGTTTATTTAAAAGCCCCTGGTCATATACAGGCATATTACTTGCATAACTAGCAGAAGCTCTGGCGGAAATCTTAGGGAGCAACTCCATGCGTTGCTGCTGTACTGCCACCTCAGTTTCTTTGAGCTGCAAATAGGACTGCTCGATGTATTTACTGTTTTGTAGTGCTTTGTCGATCATGTCTTTCAGCGACATACGCAAAGAATCGAGGGCGAAGGTGTCCGAAATAGCGCATACTAACAATCCCATGGTTAGTATGCCTTTTGCCCAATAGGGAGGAAAAAAGTTCACGTGTGCTATGTAATTTTTTTGCGTTGCAAACTTAGACACTTATTGGAACTTGGATTTCTTCACAAACGCCAATATGTTATGGAAAAAAGACATTTTTTCATCAATTCAAACAAAAAGACCAATATCTGCCAAGAAGTCCTTACAATATCCTTTTTTACAGCACATAAAAAAGGCCTTTCAAATCATGATTTGAAAGGCCTTTCTCGACGGTATAATAATAGATTATCCGTATAAGGAATCTTCTATTGCATTCCACAACTGGATTCTTTTTTGTAGCGCAATTTTACTGATCTCTTTCATTTCCGTCCATTTAACCTCATCGTCCTTGGCAAGATCTGTGATCATCTGCATCGCCAACGGTCCATGCTCGTCGCCGTCAAGATCAATATGGCGTTGAAAATAATAAATAAAGCTATCCAGATTGGCTGTAGGAAAGTTTGTTTTAATTTCTTCCAAAATAGAGGTAAACATTCCCGGGATAAGATCTTCGCGTCCAAATGTAAATGCTGCAGCAATTTTATGCACCTCGCCCTCAGCAATCACTTCGAATGTAAAATTCAAAAAGTCTTTGATCCGCTTGTCCAATGTGGTCGTTGCAATGACATCGAATATGTTGCTCGATTTTTTGGCTTGAGCAATAAATTTGTTGACCAGATGAAGGTCGGCACCCATGGCATCCATGGCGTCCAGATACATCTCAAAATGGCTCAAACGGCGGCCATCAATGTATTCATCCGACTCCTCAGCCAATACAATTTCGTTGATTAGATAGCGTGTTGATGGATGCTCACTCGCAAACCAAGGTAAAGTCGTACAGGTCAATTTAATCTGTAAAGCTTTTAGTAAAGACATAAAATCCCATACAGCGTACACATGCCCTTCTGTAAAAGAACGTAGATTCTTGATCGTTTTGATCTTACGATATAAAGGGTGTTGCAATAATACCTCGCGTTCGGCAGCAATGTATTCGTTAATTTCCGCAATTCTATTCATGGCGCAAAAGTATTGTCTTATCTCTATTTTTAAAAGTATTTTCGATGAGATTACAGTAACATGATAAATTTTTCGCCCAGCTATCCGCTTCATAACCAAATCACAGCCAACCACGCGCCTCGCTTTTGACCTCCGTATTCCTGTTGCTAACGCCCATTTACCCTTAAAAACAAAAATATTTTTTATTATAAAAAATAATCTACTATATTTGTAGAGTATTCAGAATTGCATGATGCAATACCAACCGAGTGCAGGCACCGCGGTGGTAAATTAATACGGGTTTCGACCAAAATAAACGTCGCTGAACGATTATTTTCCCCAACAAGATCTGGATACAGTTTATGGTTTAATCCTTTAAATTTTTAAATTGTATGGCTACTACAACAAATCTTTACCAACACTTACTGGAAAAATTCAGTTATTACTCAACAGATGAACTGATACAGCTCAACAATGACACCATTTTGGGACAAGGCTGGGGTTCAGCCAAGGCAACCTTTAGAACAGCTTTGATCAGTACGTTCTCCAAAAGAGGATTGGATCTTTCCAACATCATTTCCAAGGAAGACGGTTTTACCTCGGTGAAGCATGTCCCTGTACGCTTGGAACAGAATGTCCTGATTCCTTTACAGTAATCGTTATCGGCAAAAAAAAAGCGCGCATCGAAAGGACTTCGTGCGCGCTGCTGTGGTTGGTTTAGGAAATTGCCGATTTAAAAGAAGGCAATAATCTTATTATTTATAGTTTGGATTCTGAATTAACACACCTGCGCTTTTCTCAATTTCTGTTTGTGGTAATGGCCAGCGGTAAAATTTGTCCTCAAAATGATAAGGCACTTTACTGTCTTTGACCGCATTGAGTACTTCGCCTGCGATATGCCAACGAATCAAGTCGTAATGCCGTAGTCCTTCGAAAGCGAGTTCAACCCTTCTTTCGTGGCGGATACGGTCGCGCATTTTTTCCTTGGTATAACCGGCAGGAAACCCGGGCATCTGAACGCGGCTTCTCAAGGTATTCATGGCATCGTAAACCGATGGGTCTGGTCCGGCGATTTCATTTTGTGCTTCAGCATACATCAATAACACCTCCCCAAACCGCAGTACAACCGCATCCTGTTGGCTCAATGTTGAAAAGCCAAAAGGTAAGTTGGCCGGATCCAAAAATTTCAATACCCCATAACCTGTAGGCCGCGGATTGGACGGTGTATGGATCTTACCGCCGCCAAAGTCAGGATGATCCACGAAAATTGTTTTGCTCAAGCGCGGATCCCTATCTTTGAAGGGATTGGCTCGGTCAGTTAAGGGTGATTCACCATAAGGCAAACCATCTTTGCATTCATAGGTATCCACCAGGTTTTGTAAAGGTGAAGCAGCGATCCAATCGCCTAGGTACATGTCCCAGGGGGCTGTATTATTCGGTGCCAGAAAATTGACCGAAAAGATAATCTCGGTATTGTTCTTCTGTGTTGCATCGCGAAAGACATTTTCAAAAGCCGTACTCAGGGTATACTCTTTCATGACATCGGTGCATAAGTCTTTTACCTCTTTCAAGATTGCTAAATCGGGCACCCCTTTGTCACCATAAGCCGCAAACAGTAAAACCCGTGCTTTCAAGGCTTTTGCTGAACTTGCGGTCGCATGCCCCCCATTATTGAAATAAGGTTTAGCCGCTAAGTTAGCGATCCCAAAATCCAGATCAGCCCGAATCTGTTTTAGGATATTCTCCGCACTTTCCTTTGGCTGACGTTGATTCTCCAGACTAAGGGAAGTCAGCACAAGCGGCACCTCACCATAAATACTGTACAATTGGAAATAAACAAAAGCACGGATAAAGCGGGCTTCGGCCTCCATATTTTTCTTCTCCCAATCGTTCATATCGGAGCCGTTATAGCCCTGAAGCTTCTCGATCAGGCGATTGGCACGTCCTATTCCCACATAAGCGTCGTTATAAATTCCGGTTTCATACCCCCCTGTGGTCGGATTTAAATTCCCACCTACGATTTCATTGACGCTACCTGAGTTGAACTGATTGTAGCCATTGTCGGTCAGACAGTCCCGGAAAGGCATCCCATAGGAGAACGTCTCACTCTGCAATGACGCGTATACACCGGCCAAGGCATTATCAAAATCCGATTTTTTGCTAAAATAGTTGTCCGAAGCAATCTGATCCAAAGGATTGAGGTCCAAGGCACTGTTACAGGAACCCAAAAATAGTCCGGATAGCATCAACGCTGTTATAAATTTCTTTTTCATAGCACTTAAAAGTTAACTTGTACACCAAATGAATAAATCTTGTTTTGTGGATACTGTACCAGATCACCATTTCCATAGCGTTCAGGGTCCAAGCCCTTAAATTTGGTCGCAGTAAGGAGGTTATCACCCGAAAAATAAACCCGTAGGCGTTCAATTTTATATTTTTTCAACAGCCCATCAGGTAAAGTGTATCCGAACACAAGATTTTTCAATCTGAAGTATGAAGCATCCTGTATAAAATAGCTGGAAGCACGGCTGAATTTCTCCGGAGCACTCCAACCCCAATAAATACGGGGCATCGTTGTCGAAGGGTTTTCAGGTGTCCAACGGTCTAACCAATCTTTTGTCGGCGGGCTACCCTGTACAAATGGCGTTACGCCCCAGCCCGAAACATAGGATTTGACGCCATATACTCCTTGTAATAGAGCCGAAAAGTCAAAAGCCTTAAAACTTGCACTTAGATTAAAGCTATAGTTCAGTTTTGGATCTACACCAGAAATAATTGTTCTGTCGTTCGCATCGATTTTTCCGTCCCCATTGACATCCCGATACTTAAGATCTCCCGGCAGTGTATTATCATTAAACTGCTTAGGCGACCCCGTTACTTCGGCATCGGATTGAAATATGCCAATGACTTCGTAGGTATAAAAGCTGTCCATCGCATAGCCATTTTTTTTGATCGTATAGCCGCCGATTTCAGGCTCGCCAAATTTGACCAGCTTGTTTTTGAAACGATCGAGGTTTGCACCTAGCTGATAGCGTAACCCTTCCAATGCTCCCGTAGTAATCTGATTACGATAGGTAATTCCCAATTCAACACCTTTATTCTCGACAATTCCATCATTTACATAAGGTGCTCCCAAACCAACGATTGCAGTAATCTGTGACTGTCTTAGAATATCGGTCGTTCTCTTCTTATACCAGTCAAAGGTGATATCTAAATTTTTAAACAGACTCAGGTCCAATCCCACATCGGTCATCGTTGTTGTTTCCCATTTGATAATCGGGTTGTTTAATCCCTGTTGAGCAACACCTGAATTTAGCGTACTATTGTCAAAAGAATAATTTCCGGTAAGTCCCAATACGGGTTGATACGGATAGTTGCCGGTATTCTGATTTCCGAGTTGGCCCCAGGATCCACGGATCTTCAAATTATCCAACCAACCGGAAGCGAATTCCTTGACAAAAGACTCTTCCGATACACGCCAGCCTGCAGAGAAAGAAGGAAACGCTGCCCAACGGTTTTTACCGTAAAACTTGGAACTACCATCGTAGCGCATATTGGCTTCCAAGAGGTATTTCCCTTGATAATCATAGTTCAATCGGCCGAAATAAGAGATCAGCGCCCATTGGTTGGCGGTTCCGTTTGCCCGTTGAATATCCGATCCCCCCGCATTTAATTCCGTTAGCGTATCGTCGACAAAATTCTGTCTGAAGCCCTGAAGGTAGGTATACTTACTTTTTTCAATGCTATATCCGGCCTGAGCTTTGAGGTGGTGTGCCCCAAACGCGCGATCATAGTTCAGGTAAGTAAATAAATTGGTGTATATTGTTTGCTGATCCTGATCCGTAAGGCCCTTTCCAAGATCCAGTGTTGTTCCGAGCGTGCCCGTATGGTAGTAATATTCATCCAACGTTGATTTATAATCCTTGTACTTGTCCATATTGAAATTATAGGCCCCTTTGGTATACCAGGAAAGACCTTTAAACAGCTGTACCTCCATCCAGGCTTGTAAATTGGCTGCATAGTCATCGGTATTGTACGTGAATTTCCGATCCAATACGGCCATAGGATTTTTATTGTTGTACTCCCAGTCGTAAGCTTTGTACGTGTACCGTCCGCTACCATCCGGCAAAAATGGGCCATAGGTTGGTGCCTGCGACATGGCCGATAGGAACAGGTCTTTGGATCCGCCTGGAATAGATTCGGTATGTCCTGTTTTGAGCAAGATATTTGTTCCGAATTTAATACCTTCCGAGATTTTGGTCGTCAGATTGAGACGGGCGGAATAACGGTCGTAGTTAAAACCTTTGATCATTCCATCCTGATTGACGTAGCCCAAGCCAACATTAAAGGTTGTCTTCTCGTTTCCGCCCTGGATACCGAGATTATGGGTATAAGTGGGTTTCGTTTGGAAAATAAGCCCCAGCCAGTCCGTATTTGGATATTTTACAGGATCGTTGCTATTGCGATAGGCAGCGATCACATCGGCGGGATATAGACCATCGTTGAGATTGGAATTCTTACGTGCTTCGTTGTATAATTCCATATACTGCGCCGAATTGGTGATCAGATCAAACATTTTCGTGGGCTTATAGATACCCACATTTCCGTCATACTGAACGGTTGTTTTTCCCGATTTCCCTTGTTTTGTCGTAATCAGAATAACGCCATTGGCTGCACGCGAGCCGTAGATTGCTGCGGAGGCTGCATCTTTCAGCACACTGACATTTTCAATATCATTGGGATTGACGTCGGAGAATTTTCCCTGTACACCATCAATCAGCACCAGGGGATCCGATCCGGCACCGCTAAAGGTGCCCTTACCACGAATGCGGATGGATACACCTTCATTGCCCGGTTCTCCCGACCCTTGATTGATTTGTACGCCCGGGATTGCCCCCTGCAGCATGGAAGCTGTATTGACAACGGGTCGTTTGATCATATCTTTGCCACTCACTGTAGCCACGGCACCGGTTAGGTTTACTTTCTTTTGCGTACCGTAACCGACCACAACAACCTCTTCCAAACTCGACGAAGCGTCGTTCAGCTGCACATTCACGGTTCCCTCATTTGCAGCAATAGCCATTTCCCTGGTTTCAAATCCCAGTGAAGAGAACGTCAGTACGGCAGTTCCACCTGTCAGGCTGAGCTCGAATTGCCCCTGCTGATCCGTTTGTGTTTCCTGCGTTGTATTTTTGACCCGTACTGTCACGCCGGGTAGCGGGCGCCCTGTATTGTCCAGCACTTTTCCTTTTATTGTACGCTGTTGACCTATCCTATCAAGGATGGTGGAAGGGGCTTTTTCTGTTGGTGCAAAACGACGGTCTGTCGTCCTTAGTGATGCTGCTGAGCCCGTATAGGGTACAGCTATCGAAAGACAGAGTGCCATTATACTGGCCTCAGGACCGAAGGACAGGCCCTTGATCAAAGGCCATTGTCTTGTCTTTTCTGTTTTCATATTTACTTTTTTTGTTTATAAGGTGCTTTATCTTGAAATTTTTGACACAAAGCATCCCCTATCATGCAAAAAATTGCATGATCCAATTCGGTTGAGGACGCTATGTTTAGTTATTTTTCTTTTGTACGATAGGCGATCCAGTTATGATCTATACATACGTTAAGTTGTTGTGATTTGGGTGAATAAATCTGATAGTTCAGTATCTTACCATCTTTCCATTCCATATCTAGTGTGTGATTTCCCTTGATGCGCATGCCCCTCACCCGGCCTTCTTTTTTCCAGGCCTGAGGAACCGCCGGTAGAAGATACACCGTATCCTGATGAGACTGCACCAGCATCTCGGCAATGCCAGCTGCTCCACCAAAATTACCATCGATCTGAAATGGGGGGCCTGCTGTTAGCAAATTGGCGTAAACACCACCGCCGGCGCCATAATTGATATGTGTATCGACACGTGGGGTCATGAGTTGCCGAAATAATTTATAAGCCCGTTCGCCTTCATGCAATCTGGTCCAAAAGAGTAGTTTATGAGCAATAGCCCAACTCGGTCCATCATCCCCCCGCACATCTAAGCTTTTTTTAGCGGCAAGCTGCCAATCTGGATGTTCATCATAACGAATCAGATAGCCCGGATACAAACCGTACAGATGCGAGATATGCCGATGCTGCGGATCCACCTCTTCATAATCTTCGATCCATTCCATGATGCGGCCATCTTTGGCGAGCTGCACAGCTGGTGCTAAGCGTTTCAGTTGTGCCGCAACCTGCGTTAAAAAAGGATCCGATTGTTTGCCCAATAATCCCGCTGCATGGATGATATTTTCAAATAATTCGCGTACGATCTGATTATCTATCGTTGGTCCCATCGTGACATTTGCCTGCTGCCCATTCGGGAGCTTGAAGGAATTTTCGGGAGATACAGAGGGGGACGTCAACAGCCAACCCTTGGTTGGATGTTCGGTCAGAGCACTGGAGTAAAACTGTGCTGCCCCATAGAGAATCGGGTATATCCGCCGTAGATAGTCCATATCTTCGGTATAAAGGTAATGTTCCCAAAGGTTATTGCAGAGCCAGCCCGAGCCCGCATTGGCAATGCCCCAGGAAGCAGACTCTCCGGGTTCGGTATAGCCCCATACATTGGTGATCACATGGGCTACCCAGCCCGGTGCGTTATAATACGCTTTCGCGGTTTTTGCCCCCGGAGCCATAAGGCCTTCCACAAGTCCCACCAAGGGCTCATTGAGCTCGCCCAAATTGGCCGCACCGAGGTGCCAATGGTTCATCTGCACATTGATATCGAGGTGGTAGTCCCCATTCCAGGGCGTCTGAATCTGATTTGCCCATAAGCCCTGTAAGTTTGGTGGTAGCAAGCCTAAGCGCGTACTGCTGATACTAAGGTAGCGACCATACTGATAGAATAGTGCTGCTAATCCTGGATCCTGATCCGGTTCTTTACCAAAGGCCACCAAACGCTCATCGGTCGGTAAGTCATCTTTCGACTGCCCTAATCGGAGCGACAAACGGTTGAACTTTGCCAAGTAGTTTCGTAGATGTTCGGCATACTGCTGGCTATAGGATTTTTTCAACGCCTTTGTTAGCGTTTCAGCTGTCGCACGCTCAAAATCCTTACCTTTAAAATCAGTATCTGTTGCCACGTAAATTAGCACTTCGTCAGCCTGTTGAATAACAATAGATTGTCCTTTTACCAGCTGTTTCCCTCCTTTTATCTGCGCGCGGACACGTGTTTTAAACTGCATTCCTTTACCGTCCACACCATTGTCCAATTGTCCGAATAAAATAAGCTCGCCATTCTCGGTCTTGGCAGTAGCCCTTTCGGGGCGGTCAATCTTGATTTCCAGGCTAATCTGTCCTTTTTTGCTGCTCTGTAAACGAATAACGCCCAGGTCATCAGCAAAGCTTGTCCAATATTCGCGGCTATACCTGACGCCTTTGAGCTCATAGCTTGTTTTTGCCATCGCCTTATCGAGATCCAATTCCCGGCGATAGTTCTGCACTGCGTTGAGATCCGTTTGTCCGTCAAAGGCAAGCATCAGATTGCCGAGCACTTGATAACAGCCCCATTGCTTACCGCCCGATCCGGGGCCCTTGCAGATAAAATGCTGGTCTATCAGACGCTGAGCAAGGTCGTTTTTTCCGCTTTTGATCAGATTTCGAATACTATCCAAATACCTGCTGGCCTCATAATTATTGGCATCCTGAGGGCTTCCCGACCATAGGGTGATATCATTGAGCACAATATGGTCATTCTTCAATCCACCATCGGGCATCATACCAATTTTTCCATTACCCAGTGGTAAGGTCTCCTCCCATTGTTTTGCCGGCTGCCGATACCAAAGTTTGCCCCCCTGCACTTGCCCAAATAAGTTGCCCGAAAAAAAGAAAACCACAAGCGTGCAAAGTAACTGACCTTTCCGAAGATTTATTTTTGATGATCTATTCATGTGGTTTTAGTTTTTTGTCCAGTCATCAGTTCGGAAGGGAGATCCGGGTATTCCGGCTTCGTTGTATAAAGTCAGGTCCGGGTTATCGGCCCAGCCGTAGCGCACTGCGACGGGCGATGGTACTTCTTTGGCAGATACGATCAGCTTATTTCCGACCTGTTTGACTTCTGCAGGATAAAAAACCTGATCGGCACCAGCAATTGTGAAACTACCGTTGCGGTTATCCGCTCCCTTCAGCACAAGCTTTTTGCCCATGGGGTTAAAGCTAAGTTCCATTTCCGCGGCTTTTGTCGTCCAATGCTGAAGGACAGGACCCGAATAAGGGATCTTCTTGCCATAGAGCTGCGCTGTTGCGATCCAGCCAAGTCTTCTACCGACATCCTGCTTATTTTTCGGATGAATATCCTGTGCATCGCCGATATCCGTTATAACAGCCATACCTGTATAAGGCAATTTGAGTGTTTGGCGCTGGGCTTCCCGTAATCTCGCCCAGGAAGAAGGCTGCGGTGTTACACTTTTCGCTTTAAAGTTGGCCAGTTGAACAAAATAAAAAGGCATCTTTTCATTGTTCCACTGCTGGCGCCAGTCCTGAATCAGTGCGGGCAGCAGTTGCTGATAAGGAGCGTCTTTTGAATCTGCGTTACTTTCACCCTGGTACCAAATGGCGCCTTTTATTTTAAAATCCACAAAAGGTTTAACCATGGCATTGTAGAGCACAGTCGGTCTGTTGGGCCCCTCCATCGCATTAGGTTTTGCCGGCAGCTTCGCCAGATCATAACCTACTTTGCATTTCCAGTCTCCAACGAGAGATAGCTGTTCACCATTTGGCCCTTCCAGTCGAGGTTGTTCTGTTCCGCCATATATTCCACCATCGCCGGCTCCATCAAATACGCGAACAGCGATATGCAATAGGCTTGAATTGTTGGCCGCTGCAGGAACAGTATACTTCCGAATCTGGTCGTAACCGACAGTTTCACCCACTTTTGTACCATTGACATAAGTGATGTCATTGTCATCAATCGCTCCCAAAATCAACTTGAGGGGTTTACCTTGCCAATGTGCCGGTAGTTCAACGTCTTTGCCAAAATAAACGACACCATCCATTCCCGGAAACAGGTTCTTGTCAAAAAAGCTCGGAATAGTAATCGTCGACCAGCTGCTTTTATCCAATTGTGGGGCAAACCACTCGCCCTGCGTTGCTGTCTTCACCTGATCCTGCTGCTCGGCGACGCGATTCCATTCGGCCAGATCTTTCGCATAGATTTCCTGTGCATCCGGACGTTGAATTTTTTCAATGGCCGCCGTATAGGTTGAAAAAGGTGAAAGTGCCTCCCTGCTCATCCAGGCTTCAATAATTGTTCCGCCCCAGGAGGAATGGATCAGGCCAATGGGAATGCCTGTTTTCTCGTAGATCTCGCGTGCAAAAAAATAGGCTGTCGCCGAAAACTCCGGAATACTTTGTGGCGTCACTGGATTCCATCCACCGGACTCCACCTTCACTGCGGTGGTAGGTTGATTGGCGGTTGCTTTTGGAATCTGCAAAATACGAATATTGGGAAAGTTGGCTGCTTTGATTTCCTGCTCAAAGTTATTGATCTTACCCCAGCCCGCCAGGGGCATTTCCATATTTGACTGTCCTGAACAAAACCAGACTTCACCGATCAGAATATTTTTTAGGATCAATTGATCACCATCGTTGATGGTAATTTGGTAGGGTCCACCGTATTTCGGTGTCTCCAGATAGACTTGCCAGCCTCCCTGCTGATCGACCTCAACCTGATAGTTCTTGTTGTTCCAGCTGGTGTTTACGCTAAGTTCCTTGCCGACTGCGGTACTGGTTCCCCAGATCTTGACCTTTTCTTTCTGCTGCAGCACCATATTGTCGCCAATAAAAGCCGGCAGCTGTACTTTGGCCTGTAGGGCAGAAAATCCACTGGCAACGCTGAGTAGCAGGGCCAACAAAGTCCGTTTATACTGTTTAGGTTTTATCATGATTTTTGAGTTTTTTGCTCAATTGGGTTTATACATTTGGCGCATCCGAAGTCCCGGCTGTTAGCGTCGAAGCTTCAGATGTACCACCGTTATTTTTTAAAGTGCCGATATTTTTAGTAAAACACTGGGACGGTTGCTATTCAGGTCTGGATTTACGCCAACTTTCATCAGGTAGTCGCCCGAACAGGTTTGTCCCTGACCTAAGCTCGACTTGGTTCCCGGATACAGGTTGATCTCCTCCACCCGGTATTGCTTTTGGGCATCCAGTCCTTTTAAACGGACAGGATCGGTTGTGCCGATACCATAGCGGTTATTGACCAGGTAGTTGAAGATGACAGCCTCGGTTTTTTGGCTATTCACGTAGCTGAGGGCGGCAAAGTCACCTTCACGTGGATCGGCCAGACGATACTGCTCCCCATGCCAGATTGTTCCTTTAAGCGCGTCGTAATTCTTTACCGCCTGCTGGCAGAATAACAGATCCTGTTCTTTCAGATGGCTCACCACAATATCAAAACCCAGTTTGCCCATCATCGCTACATCCGTACGGAATTTTAGGGACTGTTTTCCCCAGTCTGTCACATGGTTTGAGGTGCTGATTGCCGGGAAAAAGTACGAATACTCGTACTGCATAAAAATACGCTCCAGAGGGTCTGTATTGTCCGAAGGCCAAAATTCGGTAAAGTACCGAAGTGCCGCATAGTCCACACGACCACCACCGCCCGAACATAACATCATCGGCACTTTCGGATACTTCGAACGAATGCGCTCCAGCACCTTATAAAGGCCTTCCACATAAGAAACATAGAAAGCACCCTGATCTTTTAGAAATGCGGAATGCGCATTGTAAATGACCGCATTACAATCCCATTTGATATAGGCCAATGCCGGATTTTTGGTAAACAGGTCGTCCAGAATCTGGAAAACAAAATCCTGCACCTTGGGATTTGTCAGATCCAGGATCAACTGATTACGGAAGTAATGTTCTTCACGTTGCGGCTGTTTGACAACCCAATCCGGATGTTGCTCGTAGAGTTCGGATTTGGGGCTAACCATTTCGGGTTCTACCCAGATACCGAATTTAACGCCCTGCTTGGTCGCTTCTTCGACAAGTGTTGCGATACCATTGGGCAGTTTTGTCCGGTTCGGTTGCCAATCTCCTAGACTGGAATGATCGCTGTTACGCGGATATTTATTTCCAAACCAGCCGTCATCCAATAAAAATAGATCTACGCCTAGTTTTTTGGTATCCTGGAGCAAACCTTTTAATTTTTGTTCATTAAAATCAAAGTAGGTCGCCTCCCAATTGTTGAGTAAAGTCAGGCGTTCGCCATTTCCATCCAGCAGCTGATATTTACGGGCCCAATTGTGCAGATTTCGGGAGGCGGTGCCTTTTCCCTTTGTCGACAAGGTATAGATCAATTTGGGTGTTGTAAATTCCTGGTTGCTGGCTAATTTTACATTGGAAGCATAGTTATTTATTCCGGCAATGATACGTAGGTTATTGAGGTAATCCACTTCAAAATCCACCTTAAAATTCCCACTATACCCAAGGCTTGCCATCAGCACTGTCCCTTCATCTTCGGATGCTGCCTTGCCCAGTGACACCATAAAGGAAGGTGGCTGGAATAAATTCGCCCGTGTTCCGAGCTTACTGTCCAGCACTTTAATGCCATGTGTTAACGGAGCCTCGTCCACCTGCATTTCTTTTGCCCAGTCGCCATGGTACTGCCGTAGCCAATACGCGTTGGAGCGCAGGGTCAGATTGGCCGAAGCAAATTTTTCCAGCGTGACGGCTTTCTTTTCCTTATTCTGGATCGTTGCCCACTGCTCAATGATATCTTCATTCAAAAACGATTTGTAGTGTAAAACGACATAAATATCGTATACCGGATCTTTTAGGGTGATATCAAGCTGTTTGACATTGGTATCCAGGTTTTTCACCGCATGCTTTTCATAGCGCAGGTCCAGGGAACGGTTACCATCGGCATGAACAACACTGATGGCTGGTTCCAGTAGGTTTTTCGAACCTGAGGGGGTATACGCCGCATTGGAGAGGCCACTATAATCGGTCAATTGTTTATAACCGCTTGCAATGGTCGAGTACTCTTTAGAATCACTCAATTTTTCACCGTAATAGAGCATTTTCAGTGTTTTCGTGGAATCGTACTCCAACACTAAGGCATTCGATCTGGTTTCAATAGGAATCTGTTTGGACTGCGCCTGTGCCTCCAGATGGACAAGCCCCTGGGTCATCAAAAGCCCGAGTACAACATGTTTAAAATGATGGGTTGGCATATATAAATAGATTTAGGATTTGTTAACGAACTTGACTATTTTGTTTGCTTTCAATTGAATCTTATAAAGGTATTTACCATTGATTTCCTGCTGTGGGCTTAGACCTGCCAATTGGGAAGGGCTCAATACCTGAATCGTTTGATCTTGCGGCGATGAAACAATAAGCTGCCTAATGCTGCTGTTGTTCCATTCCATCTTGTCGATATGTACATTGCCCCGGGCTTTGAGCCCTTTGACCGTTCCGGCCGACCAGCGATCAGGCAGTGCAGGAAGTAATTCCAGCACATCCGTCTGCGACTGCAGCAACATTTCACTCACCGCAGCCACATAACCCAGGTTGCCATCAATCTGAAAAGGTGGATGTGCGCAGAGCAAGTTGGCGTAAACGCCACCGCCATTGTTGTAATCAATACCATCGCCGCCAACGAGGTTAATGAAATTAGTTAGGATTTTATAGGCGTGATTCCCATCCTGCAAGCGGGCCCAAAAAGCCACCTTCCAGGCCATGGACCAACCGGTGGATTCGTCGCCTCGCGCGGTCAGCGTAACTCGTGCAGCTTTGGCCAGTTCCGGTGTTTTTAAAACAGAGAATTGGTTACCGGGGTACAGACCAAACAGATGCGAAACATGGCGGTGCTTGTCCTGTGGATCATCACGATCCGTTTCCCACTCCTGCAACTGTCCCCATTTACCGATTTTGGGTTTGAGCAGCGCATCGCGAAGTGCCATGATATGTTTACGGTAATCGGCGTCCATATTTAAAACTGTGCTCGCCTGGATGTAGTTGTTAAAGAGATCGTAAATAATCTGGTGGTCATAGCTCACGGCATCCTCTGTGGGTCCATGTTCCGGCGACCAGCCCTTTGGCGCCACCACAGTTCCGTCCGGTCTTCGAACTAGACGATCATCCCAAAACTCACTTATTTCTTTCAAAATCGGATACGCAAATTCGCGTAGGTATTTCTCGTCCTTGTTAAAGGCATAATGCTCCCACAGCGCCTGCGCATACCAGGCACTTCCAGGGGTATTCCAAAGAAAGCTCTCCCCACCGAAGATATTATTTTCGGTCTTTACGGTCCAGCCCCTTACGCCCGGAAATTCCTTTTGTGTATTTATTTTTTTCACCTCACGCATGCTATTGATATAATCGAGGTAAGGCCAGGCCGATTCACCCAGATTAGCGACTTCCGCAGGCCAATAGTTCATCTGCACATTGATATTGGAATGGTAATCTGAGCGCCATGGTGGATTGTTACTGTTGTTCCAAAGCCCTTGCAGATTTGCAGGCAAACCACCTTTCCGTGAGGAACTGATCAGCAGGTAACGTCCATATTGGTATACCAATGCTTCCAAAGCCGGGATCGGTTGTTTTTTATACGCCTCCAACAGCGCTTTTGTTGTTTGCTTGGCGTCCAGCTGGCTATGGTCGAGATCAAGCTCCACGCGGTTGAACAGCGCTGTATAATCTGCAACGTGCCGTGCCAGGAGTTTATTTACGCCATATTTTTCCGCTTGCTGCAGATAACGTTCATTGACCTTCATCGGTTCTTCGGCCGACTTCCATTTGGTCGCCCGTGTATTGGCGTAGTCTGTTGCGGCACTCAGCAGCAGAACAATTCGATCGGCAGATTTTACGTTAAGGACAGCCTGTCCTTTTTCATCTGTCGTTTTGGAAAGTGAACCGCCTACGACCTGCACGCGTACCTGTGCGGCATACCGCATGCCATTATCGAGCGTTCCCTGAAACCACAGGTGACCATCTTCTGCCTGTACCGCCTGCCCATGTGCATCCTGAAGTGCGATCTGGGCATTGAGTTTCCCTTTTTTACTGTTCGCATACTCAAATACCATGACCTGATCGGGCTGACTCGCAAAATACCGTCGGTTGATTTGCTGTCCATCCTGCTGATAGGCTATTTCATGCAGACCTTTATCCAAATTCAATTTCCGGCTATAAGCGGTAAAGGATTTATTAATATCGGAGTCAAAACGAACAAAAAGATCACCAAAAGCCTGATAGGCACCTGTTTCCTGTTCATCACCTGTCCAGAGGCTATTTTCATTAAATTGAATATGTTCCTGATTTACGCCCGCGAAGATCATCGCGCCAATTCGTCCATTTCCGATAGGGTATGCTTCGGTCATCCAATCTTTGGCAGGTCGATCATCCCAGAGATAATACCGTTGGGCCTGGGAAGTGCCAAAACAAATGATCAGGAGTGTTAAGAGAACGTATTTCATTTTTGTGTGCATCAACATAGCGGTTTATACAATTTTATTGGGCAATGCCCAAGGGTGAAAAAACAAGGTATATGACAATCATCAGGACAATCAAAATTGCGCCCACACCATAGCGGCCTTTCCAATAAGCTTCTTTATCCTGGCCCGAAAACTCAAATTGATACTCCGATAGATAGTTTGGCTGGCTCAGTCTACTTCCCCCCCAGATGACCAGCGCCACAGCGATAAACAACAGCGCGAACAGGTGCAGATAGTGTAGCTCTGTTTTCCAGACAAACACCAGAAAAAAATAACTGAACATGTATAAAAACAATCCAATCTGTGCCATGCGAGGTGTCACACGGCGGGATAAAATCCCTAAGATCATAATGGTGAAAATGGGCATATTAAATAAGCCCGATACGGTCTGCAAATAGGTATAAAATCCATCATGGGCAAAAAGGATAAAAGGGGCAATAAACATCGCCGAAATTGAAATAATCAATTCAAACAATTTCCCTTTTCGCACCAATTCCTTTTCACTGTATGGTCTCTTTTTATAAGCCAGATAGGGTTTGTAAATATTAAAAATAAATAAACTGCCACAGCTCTGCAGCCCTGCGGTATATGTTGTCATCGCAGCGCCAAAGACCAAGGCCAAGGAAAAACCGATCAGGATATCGGGAAAAATTAAAACGATAAGTTTCGGAAAAACAGAAGCCGTAGGCTGTACATGCGGCAACAGATGCACAGCCAAAAGCCCCGGCAGATTGATCAGCAAGGGCATAAGGAGCTTACCACCCGCAGCCAAAGTCATCCCTTTTTGGGCCTCCTTTAAATTCTTAGCACTCAGGGCCTGCTGTGCAATATAGGGTTCCATCCCCCAGTAATAGAAATTGATCAGCAGCATTCCGGTAAATAAGGTCGAAAATGGGACCGCATCATGCTTTCCGCCAACAGCATTGAGGTGCTCTTTTTTTTCATGCAGTAACTGCGCTAGACCCGACCAGATATCGCCACCTCCAAGGTGCCAGAGCGCAAAGACAGGAATAAGCACAGCAAGTAAAAACAGACATAAGCCTAAGCTTAAATCCGATAAGGAAATCAGCTTGAGACCACCCAAAATACTATATAAACTACCTATCACGCCTAAAGCCCATACCAGCAACCAGATGCTCTGCCAGTAGGTAATATGCAATAACGCCGGGACATCAAACATGGTCGCAAGGCTCAATGCTCCACCATACAATACAGGAGGCAGCAAATTGACAATATATCCAATCAAGATGAGGATAGAAACCAGCATTTTTGTTTTGGTGTCAAATCGCAGCGCCAAGAAATCCGGAACCGTCCGAAAGCCATGCTTAAAATAAATAGGTAGCAGAAACTCCGATACCAAAAGCATGGCAACAACGGAACTAATGCCCCAGCCGATAACTGAAAGATTATTGATATAAACCGATTCGTTTTCACCTATAAACTGGTTGGCGCTCAAGTTTGTCAACAGCAAGGCTGAACCAACCATCCAAAAGCTATTGCTCTTTCCAGCAAGAAAGAAGCCGTTGAGCGTCGTGGAATAGGTGGTCTTAAATTTCCATAAGGACCATAGCGCAACCAAACCGGTAAAAAGACAAAAACTAAAAATTATCATCGTAAAACTTTCTTTTTTATACAGAGCCGCGATCTGCCAATGTTGTCGGTACCACTTCCCGGATCAATGTTCTTTCGAGCACAAACTTGGCTGCTTCCGATCCGATACGTGCAAAACTTGTCGAAAAGGTGGTAATACCACCGCTGATAATCTCTTTGATGACATCATCATTATGCGATAAAATCCCCAGATCCTCGCCCAAGGTCCAGCCCTTTTGCAGCACCTCTTTTAACATCTGATAGAGTTCCGGATTGTGAATGGTAAAATACAGTTTCCCTTTTTTTAGATCCCCTACATGGTACTGCTTTTCGATACGTCCTTTTATCTTATAGTCTTTCAGAAAGCGTAAGAACGCATTTTTGATTTCATTGGGTTCGGCTGTATTTTCCCGAAAATAGAAGATCACTTCTTTATACTTTTTGATCTTTGGTTGTAGTTGCTGGAATACAGCATAGGTGGCTGCTTCAAATTCCTGAGAAACATAAGAATATTCCGCGCCCAAATCCATCAGCCGGTCGATAATCAATAGTTTTGACACAGGAATATTTCGCAATAAACGCTCAGAATCGGCATTTTCAATCGGAGCGACAATATATACCGTATAGCGTCCCTGAATACGATTGAAAATATCTTCAAAGGTTTCCATATTGTTGTGATGGAAAAAAAGATCGACCGTAACTTCCTCCGGAAGATTGGCCCGCAATTCGGATACCAAGGTATCCTGAAAAGTATCGTAAGCATATAACAAGACGGCAACTTTCTGTTTCAACTGCGTATTATTACTGACTACAAAATATCCTTTTCTATTTTTGGATTCCACCACGCCATGAGCAATTAGGTCGCGGTAAGCTTTGGCAAAGGTTTCGCGTGCATAGCCTAGGTATTGGATCAAGTTATTGACAGAAGGCAAACTGGCGTGCACCTCCAGTTCATTGGCATCAATGGCATCCAACACGCCCTGTACGATACATTCATGTTTCGAAAGCCCATTTAAAGCTTCCAATCGTTTGATCCGATCGATCAACGCCTTAAACTGTTCTTCTTTGGTTATCTTCATATAATATTATTAACTAAAGAGCAATCTTAAGCAATTTTGCTCCTGCTTGCTCAAAGGCAATGGGATTTTTAGCAGTAAATTCCTGCGCTGTTTTTTCAAACAGTTCCACCGCCTTATAGGTTGTATTTGGCTCCAGGCCAATCTGTTTAAAATCTATGTTTATTGCTACCGGGGCTGTATTGTAATTAAATATGGCCACATACAGCGTTGTTCCAATCTTTTTGTAATAATACGTATTTGCTGCTTTTCCTTCTACAAATCCTGCCGGACGGAAGCTTTTACCGTCGGCAATAATTTTTAGAATTTCGGGGTCCTGCAGATATTGATTCATCTTTGGCTGCCAGTTTTCTTTTTTCGATAGGTCGTCACCAAGGATAATGGTCCCCGTTACCACACCGGAAAGCAGTCTTGCCTTATTGACTTCAGGGCTTTCATCATGAAAGACCAGGTGGTCGGCATCGATAAAATCGTAAAGATAAGTTTGCCACCAGCCGTAACTAACGCTGTTTAGCGTATATTGAGTTTGATCGATCGTCTTCCAGGCGTCGCAGGCTATTCTGCGCATGTGTGCAAATTGGGCTGTCGCCAGGGAAGGCGAAATTGCGGCATAGATCAACATTTTACCCTGCAGCACGTCGACGAGATGTTTCATCCCCACAGCATAAGCCTGCATACCTGTCTGAATTTTCTTATCGTAAAAACCTGTGGATTCGATTGCCGCATGAGAGAGGAAATCGACCTTGATCATTCGGAAGCCACAGTCGACCAATTTCCCTAAGATCACATCCATACGGGCCAACGTACCTGGATGTGTCGGATCAAGAGCCCGACCACCATCTAAATTGTGGTAGCCTTTTTGGGTTTTTGTCCAAAGCTGGCCAAAGGTAAACTGGCTTCCCTCTGCCTTGCGGTCGGGGCCACTTCCATGCCCCCAGTCTGTAAAAGGGGCCCAATACACACCGGGCTTGAGGCCCAAAGAATCACAATAGCGAACAAATTGCTTCAGCTGCGTGTAGTCGCCTGACATACCTCCGGGCGTCATATTATCCCAAAAAGAGTCAAGATCTATAAAAGCTTCGCCATCTGCGTTCCGGAAATAAGGAATATCTTTTGCGAAATAGTCTGCTGTGCCTGTGGCATTCTGAAAATTAAGTTTTTCCTGTATAACACCCCAGCTGTTCCAGCCGACAGGTGTAGCTCCTTGCCACGATTTCACATAGGCCGGCGATAGCTTCCGGTGTATTTTAGCATAGTTTTCGAGCCCAGTACGCCAATCCTTGTCGTAAGACACGAGGTATTTTGGGGAGCGAATGACATCCCCCTTCACCGTCCCGTGCGCCATGGAATCCCGTGTGATAGTTACATCTGTAAATCCCGCCTGTGCTGCCAAGTGGGTATATTGCCCCTGATCTCCTTCGATCGCGATACCCGATTTCCAGACGGATTGATCCAATGAACCAATCAACAGACCTTTTCCGCTGTCCTTATCGTATACAACACCGACTTCGGCGCTGCGCTTACTATTCATTGCAAGGACATTGTTTTCATACGAAATAAACGTATCATTATCAAAAGGAACAGCCAGCTGATACAAGGATTTCCCCAGACCGGCAACTGAAGTATTTGACCAGATAGGCACAAGTTCATTACTGGCTATATTTTTACCCCTAACTTCAAGTTCAAGGATGACGCCATCTATTGTGTCGTAGAAATAAAAATGCTGCAGCAATGTGATGCCCTGTTGGGTTTTAACAGAAATGGTATACTGTATACCTTTGCCCAAATTGTCCTGAATGGGCTTTTCTGTGACGCTGCGGGTTCCTTTCAGTTTATCAGTGCTAATTTTTTGTCCATTAGCAAGTGCCAGATAGGCACTTGCTTGTTGGATATAGGCGACTTGATCTTTACTTAGTGAATATGTTCCATCTTGTTTGTTATAGGTCAACGTTAGGCCATTTTTCTTGACCTGAAAAGGCTGCGCATACACAGTCATCGAAGCAGTCAGTAAGAATAATATTCCAAAAAAATATTTCATCGATTTATTTTTGAGTTCTCTATTTTGATTCCGTTTTTTCAAAGATTTATTAAGGACATTAACTTTTATACTATTATTGTCCATTCCAGAAACTGAGCTCGCTCATGTTACTCTGATTTGTATCACCATTCGCATTATGTTTGACCCGGATTCTAATATACCTAACTGGTGGTGGATTTTTAATCAATTCAAACTTTTTAGCGGCACTTCCATCATCGGTTCTTACGGCATCCAATAACAATGTCCATCCTTTTCGTATCGCTTCATCCTTCCAGCCAGCGTCATTGGCCGGCAATGTAGTAGCTGCATTACTAATATCTGCTATTCCCCACACCTCAAATTGATCCGGATTATGACAGCAATTTCGCCCTGTCTCCTCTAAAATACTTAGATTATTATATATCTTACCCATATCGAAACTAATGGTATGCGGTAAAGGCACATTACTTTGACTATGGTATATATTCGGATATCCCTGCGGTCCTATACTACCATCCCACAAATTTCGAAGGGGACTTTCATTCAATGTACCAACATCGTTGGGTAACGAGAGCTCTTTGAACAATGATTTATCACATAAAACATTAAAATAAACCTGTGGAAAAACCGCATCAGCTGTGGCACTAAAAATATCTATAGCATTCCGCTTGGGTTTATAAGAAGATCTATACGTAATTTCCGTTCCTGGCTTATAATCGTTTAAATTCAGAATACTATCTGTTGGAGCAAGATCAACTTCTTTGATCATATTCGCGGTAGTGGTATATTTCACTTTTGTCGTCACATTTACGGTATCCGGTTTGTTAAAATTAAGTTCGACCTTTCCATTATCAAAAGTTACATAAGGAACATCAGCATTATAAGGTCTATTCAATAAACTCGCCCGATAAATAGGTCCATATATTTTGGCGTTCAGAAGTTTCGGAATGGATTTATTTCCTTTCGCATCGTATGAATAGATCGTGAATGTATATACTGCTTCCTCCAAATTGGCAATTGTTGCCGAGATACTATCCTTTTGATCGGTGACATTGACAACGACGGAATCTTTTTGATTATAAAAAATCACATACTTGACAATACTTGGATCAGAACTTTTTTTCCAGGTCAGTATTGTTCGCAAATTTCCTGGCTTTTCAAGCACCTGACCAACCAAACCGGTATAAACAATTTCATGCCCCCCGAGTAAGTCCCGGAAATCTGTCTGTTGTTTGCTACAACTTGCAAGTAATGCAAGAAAGAAACAGATTAAAGTAATTATATTATTTTTCATTGTTTGTTACATTGATAAACTTTACTATTCAGGTGTTCCATAAGGCGTTATCTCCATCAGATGCGCACCGGCCTCTCTTCCCCAAACGGTTGACACAGCTATTCGCAAATACTTAACTGGAGGAGCACCAAATGGCACTCTAAAACTTACACCTTGTTTAACAAATTCTTCGTCGGCAGCAGTCGAGTTGGCCGGTGCATTTCCGGATGGTGGATCGGGGAAAATAAAATTCCCTAAATTCACCCAATTGCCAATCACCGCCCCTTCATCTGCTCGCACAGGTAACTTGACATTATCAGGTATGGCAGCATTGCTCCCCCATAACGAAAATTCCCTAGGATTGGCATACTTATACGTATACTGTGATCCTGTTCTTTCAAACAACACAAAGCGACTCAGCTTATATGTTTTTCCTATACCAAAACTGCAGGAGTAAGGGAGAGGTTCTCCGAACTTGGTATGCCAGCCACTGCCATCGGCCCTACCGTCCCACAAATTTTGTATCTGCCAGTTAAAATCTATTGGAGTATCTGAACTCAGATTCAGTGTACTAAATTTGTTTTTGTCCATCGCCTCTTCAAACAATGGGGTCAATGAAGTCTGTAATGTATCTGAAAAATTTCCCCAGCGGTCAGCAACATATACTGCAAATTTGCGTTCAACGGCATTAAACCCAAATACAGAATGATTTATTTTAGTAGCTTTGGTAATAAACTGGTCTTCAATTTCCATCAAACCAGTGTTTTTATTGAAGCTTAACAACACGATGCTGATCTGCTTGCCCGACGGATTATCGCCCGTAACATTGACGCCAGAAAAATCCGGTGATAGCACAAGTGATGGACGGGTTTCCAGATAGGCTGGTATCTTCGGATTTACAGTAACGGTAACGGGGTCAGACATAATATTAGCTCTCGTTACTGTATACAAAGTGACTTCGTAAGGTTTTTCTTTCGCAAATCCCTCCACAACCACCGTATCCTTATAATAAGAAGACTTGGTTTCCCTAACAAGGTTATCGTTTACCTTGTATTTGGCCAACACATACAGAATATTCGGTGAATTGGGCAAATTATACGTTATATTGGCACCACCTGTAAAATTATCAACCTTAATGTTACTAACAGGTAAAGGTTTACTTGTATCTTCCGAGATAACGACATTAAAGCCGTTGTTTTTCTTACAGCCGCTTATAATAACTGCTGTCAGTATAAAGAGAGCTAAAGGAAGAGTATATTTTTTAATATTCATCATAACTAAGTTTACTGTTACCACAAAGGATTCTGAACTAGATTACTATTTACCGGAAAATTATCGGAATTAATTGGCCATAAATAGTTCTTTGCACTAAAGACCGGAACAAATAAGGTCAAAGGGCGATAATAATTAACGGATTGCTCATTATATATATTCCAACCCTGTATAGGCTTACTCATGACACTCTGCAATTCCTTCCACCGGCGCAAGTCCCATCCCGGCACGCATTCAAATGCGAGTTCGATTCTTCGTTCCTGATGGATGATCTGACGCAAGCCTGATTGTGTCGTATATTTTGAGGGATTTGTCGACAAACTAGCGGTATACGAATCTCTTATTGCTGGTATATTTGCTCTAGCCCTTACAATATCGATATAGGGTAGTACCTCACTAAAATTCTTGCCTTGTTCATTTAGGGCCTCTGCATACATCAAATAGAGATCGGAAAGTCGCATCAATGGAAAATGAAAGTTTTCATAAGTCATTTGCGTACCGTATACTGTTAGATAATTCACCAATTTTTTGGCCCAATACCCCGTAATATTTGTATGTGATTGATCTTTAGGCCCTGCATAACTTGTCGTTCCTTTTGCCTGTACATAAAATGCATTTGTCGGATTATTTAATTCGCCGTTTCCATACCATACACCACCATCGAAAGCGATCGCAGCATAAAAACGAGGCTCACGTTTGAAATGTGCAGCGACAGTTTCATAACCATTGTGTACATAATATTGATCGTTAACTGTTGCTGTTTTCAGTGCATACCTATTTCTGTAATCCCAGGTTTTGTCCTCCTCAATAGGGAGTCCATTCGCTGTATAAAATAGTTCCTGTTGCGCAATCGGAACAGAAAGTGTTCCCTGTGCGCTACCTAAATTGGCTGCTGAGGCGGCAGAAAGCCGTGGCATAAAACGTTCTTGTAAACCAAACCCAAATACAGGATTCAAACCCCATATTAATTCAGTGTTCAATTCCCACTTTTCGGTAATGGCGGTTTGCATAGTCAAAACATCCTTTAATTCTTTTGGAAGATTTGCGGGCATCGCAGCTGTAGGTGTAAACGTATGCAAGCGCAGGCCATTAGCAAGACAAGCGTTTAGTGCCTCGGAACAAGCTTGAGCAGCGCGGTCCCATTTGGTATTATCTTTTGCCTGATTAAACAGAAGTTGACCATCTTTATTACCAAAGCCAATGTAATCCGGATTTCCATTAAATAAGGGACTAGCTGCAGTTGTTAAAATCTGCGCTTTGACGGAAAGTGCTATTAGTCCTGTAATTCGCCCCAATTCCAGTTGTGGGTTTTGGATTTGAATGGGTAGATTCGGAATAGCCTCGTCAATTAACCGTACCATATAGTTTACAACCGAATCTACCGGAGCCCGCTTCACCTTAACGTCTTCGATTGAGCTATTAATTGGTAAGTTGACATCAATAATTGGAATAGGCCCGTACATTCTAAACAAGTAAAAGTGATAATAGGCTTTCAAAAACTTCGTTTCTGCAATCCATCTTTTCTTTTCCGATTCACTAAGGTCGATGGGCTTATCAATGTTCTCAAGCATAGTGTTATAACGTCTTATTGCCTTAAAAATAGCTTGCCCTCCCTCAGCACCATCCCAGTAATTCAGCCCTGGTTTCCCCGTGTTCTGCGTACCTCTCATGATATTAAATCCCACAGGATTAAGCCCCTGATTATCATTAATTTCATTTGGTGCAGGATAGATTATCTCCCCTGAAGTAGAAAAACCCGCGTCCAGCCAAGGCGTATTCATCTGCTGTAACGTTGAGTAACAGGTAAACAGATAATTTTCAGCTTCGTTACGATTTCTAAAAGCATAATCGATTGTACCGACATTGTCAGGTGTAACATTCAGGTACTTCTTACATGACACCGTCGAAATAAACAGGACAGCCATGTATAAAAATTTTGAATATGATGTCTTCATGTGTTGATTCATTATAGTAAAAGGCTTATATACCGAGGTTGATGCCTAGGTTATATACTTTCTGGAGCGGATAGGCAAATCCATTTCCTCCCAGCTCGGGATCCCACATTTTGAAGGGGCTCCACGTCAACAGATTCAATCCACTAAAATAGATACGCAAGTTCCTGACCTTAATCCTGTTTAGTAATTTTGTCGGGAATCTATAACCAAACTCCAAAGATTTCATCCGGATAAAGCTACCGTCGCGTAGCCACCATGTACTATTTTGGCGATTGTTTTCTATCTCCGCTCCATTTGTACCCAATCTTGGGTATAGGGCATATAAATTTTGGTTATCTTCAGACCAATGGTTATCTGCATACTGTTGGATCACCTGGGTATTTCCCGGTAACCAAGAGTCAGGGCTCTTGATAAATGGACTTGTCCGAGCTGGATCGATAACAAAAGAAACCCTTGCCTGCCCCTGGAAAAATACGCTAAGATCGAAATTTTTATATCCTGAGGATAAACCGAAACCATATACAATTTCTGGAACTGTTGGGTTGCCGAACCAAGTTTGGTCCTTACCGTCGATAACACCATCTCCATTTAGGTCACGATATTTAATGTCACCACCTCTTGGTGCAATTCCATTACTACTGAAAATCTGGGTCGGCGAATTCTGCGCTTCTGTATCGTCAACAAATAAGCGCTCGGCGATATAACCATAATTTCTATTTATTGCCACACCGGTATGAAGTCTATATTTTTCACTGTAATTAGGCTCTTCATACTGGGTATATTTGTTTTTGGCGAACGTAAAATTTGCGATGGAAGAGATCCAAAAATCATTGCTAAAGTTGTGTTTTCCATCCAATGAGAATTCAATTCCTTGAGATTCCACCTTTCCAATATTTGCGTTTATGCCCGCCTCTAAGCCCATTGTAGTTGGAATATTAGCACGATCCTGGAGAATATCGGATTTATAGTTTTTATAAACTTCAGTAATCAGCTTCATATTTTTCAGGAAAGTAAGCTCCAATCCCAAATTGATCTGTCTCGAAATCTCCCAGGTGACATCTCTATTTTCATAATTATTGATTGTTACACCATTATGCGAATAGCCATTATTAATTCCAAAATATGCTGGATTGCCACCATTTAGATTTACATCCGATAGATAAAAAAATCTTCTATCACTAATTGCATCATTTCCAACCAAACCATAACTACCTCTAAGTTTCATTCGATTGATCACATTGGAAAAATGTCCATAGAACTTTTCATCAGATATAATCCAGGATGCCCCCATTGTTGGAAAGAATCCATACCTATGATTTTCCGAAAAGCGCTCAGAACCGTTGTATCCGAAGTTGAACTCCAAGAAATATCGGCTTTTGTAGGCATAGGTCGCACGTCCGGATAAGCCTAAATTTCGATAAGGCAGCGAGGTAAACAGAGTCTTTGCGTTCGCATTTAACTGCTGTTGTTGTGTTCCTATCAGTGCCGCGCTAATATTGTGGTTTTCATTCAAATCAGCTGTATAGTCCAATACGCCCTGTAAATATAAAAATGTGCTGAGTGTACTCTCTCCGGCGTAATAATTTAAATACTCTCGCGCCTGATCAGGTTTATTGTTAATCCAGTTCAACGTATATTGATCACTAGCTTTGTCGTAGGATTTTACATTATAAAAATAAGGTGCATAAGCCAGTTGTGATTCAAATCGCGCATACCTATTTGTGCTAAAAATGCTTCTGAAATTCAGACCTTTTGTAATAAAATCCAATTTTTGATTTAGTTCCAACTGAGCCAGCATCCGTGATTCCGAAAATCTTCTGTTTCCTCGAAGTAAAGCAGCATAGGGATTAATGTTCTTTACCTCAGTTGACGAAGATGGTAATGTACTACCATCAGGCAAAACAGTCGCATCGGTATTGTTCCCAAAGAGAATATGTTGTACACCGGCATTTGCCGCATCAGGTTCATAAAAAGCTGGAAAATCCACCGGACTTGTATGCATCGCTATATTATAAAGATCTGTTGCAAAAGATGGATCATTGGTCATCGGCCCCCTATATTCATTGAAATTTCCGGAAAGACGAACAACAAGTTCCGTACTTTTAGTCAGATCGATATTGACATTAGAACGGAGCTGATAATTTTTAAAGCTGACATTGTTATTATTGTTATTTCTAATATCCGTCTTCAAAATGCCCGCGTCGTTTGCATATGACCCAGCAATATAATAGCGAGCCACACCACCTCCACCAGAAACATTCAGATTTGCTCTTTCGGTACTTGTCCGTTTCTTAAACAACATATCCATCCAATTGACAGCTGGATAAACAAAGGGATTACTTCCAGGTGCACCTTCCATAGATGCCTGCGTATTCATAATTTTGTTAGGAGTATAAAGTGGTACTGCAGCTGGATTTCTTGTCAAGAGCGCTTCATTATATAATTTCATATAAGTAATTGGATCAGCGAGCTGCAAATTTTTAACAGATTCAGATGCAGAACGTTCCAATCTAACATCAATTTTTGCTCTTCCACTCTTCCCTTCTTTTGTTTTTACGAGAATAACGCCATTTCCGCCCCGCGCTCCATACAAAGCCGTAGAACTGGCATCTTTCAAAATAGAAAAGCTCTCGATATCATCAACTTGCAATCGCGCTAGATCGGAACTGGTCATTTCAACGTTATCAATCAAAATCAGCGGATCTCTTTTGTAGCCAAAGGTTGTAACGCCACGAATAAAGAAATTTGAGTTATCCTGCCCCGGTTGTCCACTTGGTTGAAATGCAATTACACCTGCTACTTTTCCGGCCAACGCATTGGTTAGATTACTCGCCGGCACTTTCAAGTCTCCGGGCCTAACGGAAGTCACTGCTCCGACAATTGCTTCTCGCCGTTGTTTTTGCCCCAATGCCGTGACTACAACTTCACCGATCTCGTTGCTTGTCGATTTCATCCGTACTGTTACAGTGAGCTGATTAGGCTGCACTTTCAGGAGTTGTTGCTGATAACCTACTATGGAAAATTTGAGTACATTTCCATCAGCAACATCCAACTGAAACCGTCCTTGTGCGTCGGTCTTTGTCGCCCGTCCCTTTCCCTCCTGGGCGACAACACTCACACCCACAATTCCCGCTCCCAGCGTATCAACAACAGTCCCGGAAAGCTTCCGAAACTGTTCCTGAGCATATCCCTTACTTATAGCCAAAGCAATAAGAAACAGGAATAGTCCAGTTTTTTTAATAAAGTTAATAGATTTCACACTCATAGATTAGATGGTTATTATTGGTTATTATATAAGGTTTAAAACAGAATAGCAATTCCCCTTTAAATTAGCTATACTATACTACTCTATACTAGTTATTAATCAAATGTATAAAATGTATTTATGTCATCCAAATATTTTTTACAATAATAGGTTCAGGCTGTGTGTCATAACTAGGCTAGCGAGCCACTATTTACCACGAGGAAATAAGGGAAAAATAAAGCGGGATGTACAATCATGGCTGATTATACATCCCGCTTAGTAAATAATTTAAAAAATTTTGATCACAAAAAAAGGTAGGCCTAGCCTACCCTTTTGTCAATGAGTGATGATATTTTAACGTATGATTGAGTGAATGTGCGGTCTGCCGGGCATCGTCCTGATAGGACGATAAATCTTGGCAGGCTCTGATATCTGCTACATCCACCTTGTTTCTTACTTTGCTGATGACCTGATTTAATTCCGATTTCCAGTTTCCCGGATCGCCAAAATCGTCCACCCAATTTTTGTTAATAAACCTTTTATAGTTCAAAAGCAAAATATACAATTCCTCACCACTACCGGCGCGATTGATTGACGTGCGCCAGTTCTCTAATTTTTCTTTAAAACTCATAACCAGCAATATACAAAAAAAATATTACTTTTTCAAATTAAGGAGCTTATACAGCCTTTCATTGACCTGAATATGACATGTCGCATATTTTTTTGACCGACAGCACTTGCATTGCATGGATAGGACCTCAATTCCCTGTCAAGTAATATTCAGAAAAACTATTATATTTATTCATTGCGATTTTAACGCTTAGGCGTTTCCTATTGGTTTGAAGACACTATTATGCGTTATTTTGATTTTGACGACAGCAAATACGGCTTTCCCTTAGCGATGGATGCCCACCGGTTCGAGGATAATACCGATCTGATTTTTGAGGCCGGTCCGCACACCATCAACTTTTTTGAGATCATGTTTTTTGAACAGGGAAACGGAGTCGCATATACCAATGAAAAACGTATCGAATTATGCCCAGGCACCATCTTATTCGCTTCACCCAACCAAATTAAGCAATGTGACTTTGATAAAAACGGTGTCAAAGGATTTCATTTAATCTTTAAACCCGAGTTTTTGGAATCTTTCTTTCAGGATAAAACACTGGTATACAAACTCCCCTATTTTTACAACTATTCGTTTGCACCTTATATTGTCGCGATGGAGGGTGATTTTGAGTTGTTCAAGCCCATGCTCTCCGAAATTGTTTTTGAAATCGGCGCGTTCCGATCCGACAGCCCCAATATGATCCGCGCATTACTTGCCAGTATTTTACTTCGACTGGACCGGCTATTTCGTGCGTTTCACCATATAGCCAACGAAAGCGCAAACAACAATTTGCTCACGCGATTTAAAATGCTCATGGAAGAGCATGTCAACTCCAACCTGAACTGCAACCAATATGCTAGTTTACTAAAAATACATCGCAATGAGCTGAATCACAAAATCAAAGCCTACACGGGACATAGTCCAATTACCCTCCTCCAACACCGAAAAATACAGGAAATCAAACAGCGGCTTCTATTGGATGAACAGTCTATCGCCCAAATTGCCTTTGAACTTCATTTCAGCGATCCTAATAATCTTTCCAGATTTTTCAAAAAACTGACGGGCTTATCTCCTTCCGCCTACAAGCAGAAAATGCAAAATGATAGTTTTTCATAAACTTGTGATATTTATTCAATGACGCAGCAGGCTACCTTTGCATAGATCGTCATTCCAATCGCGCGGTGAGGATCTCCGTTTTAAGATTCATCAGCTGGATACCTGTATGTTATCGAGCTACACAATGGAAAAATATGCTAAAACTACTGCTACTCTCTTGTTCACTGTATGGGCTGTTTACTACTCCACCTTACCGTATTACCGGTCGGTTGGTTGACCATCAGTATAACCCCGTTGGGTATTTTATTCTTGAAACCTATGCGTCCAATAAGGAAAGGGAACCCTTGGCTTTATTAGGTCGAGATACCGTTAGAAACAGCAATGGCGAATTTAAAATACAGGTGGTAAAAAAGGGCAGCTATCTCCTGAAAATAGCCGTTCCGGATTACACCGATTATTCCCTGTTTACCACGATCCAGGATTCCAGTTACTCCTTTCCCGAAATACACTTACAGCCGACCAAATAAGTGCCATCTATGCAACCTTGTATCCAGCCTTTTGCTGTTAGGAAGCTTAGCTTACCCATAGACCCTGTTTTTGCGATCACATTAGCCTTCTCTAGGGTGATTGGTCGTATTCGCGTAAGGTATGCAAGGGACTTACTGGCGCCCTTGCTTGCTTATTCTTTGCCTATTCTCTGCCGATTGGTTGCTATTTAATTACCGTTTTAGCAGAGAAACAGCGAAGAAACACCAAAGAAACGGCAAACGAATAGCAAACCATTCTCGAAGCAGATACAAAGAAGCCCCGAAGAATAAGCAAAGAAACGGCAAATAACCACCAATCAAGCAACAGAGAATCAGCAAATAAACAGCAAACCGATCTCGGAACAAGTGCAAGATAGCGTACAAAAAAATTTAATTAATGACTAAACTTTACTGGTATTACCGGGTCTCATTAACAAGAGTACACCAAGATCATTTGCTTTCAAATTTAATCCGATGCCCTATATGATGACAAAAGTCCCATTTAAAACCATGCTCGTTCTTCTTTTGTTGACTACTGCCACACAGGCTATTTGTGCAAATATTGCGCAATATAACCGTACTGCCCTTTTGCTTCAGGACCATCTGGGCGATGGTTACAGCAAAATCGGATCACGCGTTTATTATCGCGGTAAAGAAATTCCGAACGCCAATGCCGGTTCATTTCAATTTTTAGGTTCGGGTTATGCAAAGGATACCTGGAAGGTTTATTTTCGAGGAGCAATAATAGCTGATGCAAGTCCATCCACTTTCCAGTTCCTGGGAGACGGTTATGCCAGCGATGCCTGGAAGGTTTATTTTTATGGCAAGCCACTGTCAAATGCAACAGCGTCTTCCTTCAAGATACTGGGAAATGGTTACAGCAAAGACCCCTGGAAAGCTTACTATTTAGGCAAAGAAATTAATGGGGCCAATGCTTCAAGCTTTGAAAATCTCGGCCGGGGTTATGCAAAAGATAATTGGTCGAGCTATTATAGAGGCGAAAAGAATGATAAATTTGCTGGTCCTACCACTCAGCCCCTTGGCGGTCAATATGCCAAGGACAATTGGTCTGTTTTTTATAAAAATCAGAAAGTGGAAGAGGCTTCTCCTTCAACCTTTGAATACCTTGATGACGGCTATGCCAAAGACGCCTGGAACCTTTTTTACCGCGGAGTCAAAGTCGAGGGCGGCAGCCCCAACTCGTTCAAATTAATCGGAAATGGCTATGCAGCAGATCCCTGGGTAGTTTACTATCAGGGGGTAAAAGTTAAGGGTGCCTCGCCATCTACATTTAAAGCGCTTGGAGGAGGTTATGCAAAAGACTCCTGGGCAGTTTTCTATCGCGGCCAGGAGTTAAAGGGAGCAGGTGCTAGCACGTTTGAGTACTTAGACAACGGCTATGCACGGGATGCGTATACGAAGTTTTATCGGGGCGAAAAATTGGATTAATTTTATTCTATAATAATGTTGATACCGACCATTTTGGCCTTGTATTTAATTTTTTCGATAAGCCCAGAGTAGCTTCAGTTGCGCAACAGGAATTCATTGAACAACGGCCAATCCACGGAAAGATAGTATAAGCAAACGAAAATCTGATGGTGACCAAGTTTGGCCTTTTTACAGTGCTTGTTCAGTGATTGTTCAGTGCTCGTTCAGTGCTTGCTCAGTGATGACTGAACAAACACTGACTGATTACTGTCTAAATACTGATTAAAAATTGGTTTTAGGTATAATTTGGTAGCAGTATATTGTTGCCGTTGATCCCCAAATTATATGCGGTAAATACAAGCATTATTTACCGCAAAAAAAGCGGGGAATAAACAATTTATTCCCCGCATAAAGTAATGTTTAGGGTCTTTTAAGGATTAATAACCAAGCTATTCCCGAGGCCGGTCATAAATACAGGGCCTATATTTTGGGCTTTCAGCAGATCGCGATGTTTTGTATCCAGTTTAGGCGCTCCAGCATCTGCCGCTGCTGCAAAAGGATAATTCCCCACAAAGGTACCCAATACCGGACTGCTACTCGTAGGCTCATAGATGCCATCTGTTGTTAGTGTGTATTGTGGATTAACTCGGGTAAATCCAGCCGGCAGCTGTTGACCTGTCGGTACATCGAAAACAATGTTTCCCTGATACACAAAATTGACCGGTTGATCGGTAAAGGTCAACATGGTAGACTGGGCAGATTGTGAAACCACATTATTTGCG
Organism: Sphingobacterium sp. UBA1897; assembly: GCF_002337775.1. Taxonomy (NCBI): domain Bacteria; kingdom Pseudomonadati; phylum Bacteroidota; class Sphingobacteriia; order Sphingobacteriales; family Sphingobacteriaceae; genus Sphingobacterium; species Sphingobacterium sp. UBA1897. The sequence continues at coordinate 115,755 of NZ_DDGR01000023.1, read as the reverse complement.
ATATGCCCATCCGTTGGCGGCAATGTCCGGCTATTGCCACCTTTACCTGAACCTATATCGAATGACTGCTTACACTTGATCATGGTATTGGCAACGACTTTTACGCGTTTTACCTGAAAGTAACCGCTTAAAGGTGAATTTGGTACACCGTCCATGATGGCCAACGCAGCTTTTTGTCCCGTGCCGGCCATATTCTGGAAGTAATTGTTGTAGACAAGATGATCTTCACCGATGATACGAATACCGCCAGCGGCACTATTGCCATTACCAACAAAATAGTTACCATAAACGGCTGATCCATTACCATGCCGCAGACAAAGGGTTCCCTGGCTTTCATAGAAATAGTTGTTGCGGATCGTATCGGCTCCCATCTTATTGGATATAATTTCCGTTTCGCCGTTACAGCGCTGGAAAATATTATCTTCAATGGTTGTAAGTGCATTTGTCATCGACCAATCGCTGGTTCCGACACGGATGGTTTCCCCACCATTATCCGGTACCGCAGCACGCTCACCAAAGAAGTTGTGATCGATCCGGTGTTTCATTGGTTTACTGGTTCCCCATACGACCATGGTCGGTCCCTGATGGGTCTTTCCTTTTAAATAGCAGTGGTCAATACGATGGTAGGATCCATTGATGGAAACCCAACGGTAGTCGGTCGTTGCTGCCGGTGGATTATAGTCCACAATCGACGTATTGGTAAGGCGGCAGTTTGAAGAGGAAGAAGTAAAATCCACCACATTTTTGCCTGTCGTATACCCATCCTGAAATACGAGTCCATCCACAACTAACCATTGTCCCGTGATACTAACAGAAGAAGTACCTTTCATGATAACAGCCCCCCGCTGCTCTGCCATCAATACAATAGGCTGCTGTTTTGTTCCCTGAGCACTGAAGGTTAGGTCCTGATTGGTCCATTGGCCGGACTTCATAATGACCGTGTCTCCGGGCTGTAAGCTCAGTGCCTGAAGATCCGCTGCCGACTGAATGCTGTGGCATTGCGCACAGGCAATACTGTTTAAAGTGAGTTTTTCAGCTGGCGATTTCTCACAGCTAGTTCCTACCGCCAATAGCAGCAGAAGTGAAGCAATAACTGAATTCTTTTTGATCATATTTAAATTTGTTTAAAAGGTTCTTTCGTTAAAGTGCTCCCGAAAAAGGATAAACTGTTGTATTGCCCTTGCTTCCAAAGACATGAACCACGCCATTGGTCACAATATACCCCCCGGACCGATTGGTTGTTTTATTGTTAATCTGAATCGGCGCCAAATCACTGTTATTAACCAGACGTAACACCATCAGCCCTTCTTGATCAAAACCTTTGCCTTCATTCATGTATCCCAATAAAGAACTTTTGCTGGCAACCGTATTGGATGGAAGCATTGTTTTGGCCTTTGTATTTTCAATAGTCAGCTTATCGAAGTTATAATTCCCTTGCAGCATGAGATAAAGGAAATAGTTACGGACATCATCTTTATTGTATTCTTCCCATTTTGTTGCCGGTCTCGTAATCGGTTTACCTGTTCCGTCCACTCCGGTCACAATTGGAAAGTCAAAAAACAGGCCTGCTGTCACCTTCTTCGTTTTAGTATCCCAGGTCTTTATGGCTTCATTATGTAAAAAAATAAAGGTTCGATCGTTTTTTTCAAATTCTTCCAAAGGAATTCCGGCATATTCTAAGCCCTTCCGCATCCATTTAAAAACTGTATCCGTTGGGTTTTCTACCGTCTCATACGATCGGTTCTCCAAAAATTTCCGTGCACTTATCCCGATATTGGGATCTAAAGTTTTATGTTCGTAGTCGTAATCTTTTTGCAGTTCCAAATCGAAAAGTGAACAACTTGTCATTAATAGACTTGCTACGATGATAACGCTATAGGTCCATTTGGTCTTAAACATTCTTTTCATGACTCTCTGATTTAAATTCTTCTATTAATCTGTATATCCGGGATTTTGAACCAATGATTTATTGGAGTTTAAAACATTCCGGTGAATAGGCCAATACACTCTGTTTGTTGGATCTAGAAATCCAGGTTTATCTAAATTACCCGCTTCTTCCTGTCTACGTTTCAAGATTGGGTCCATCACTTCCTTCACACGTCCGGTGCGCACCAGATCAAACCACCTTTTACCTTCACCAAAAAGTTCCAGACGACGTTCATCCAAAATCGCCGTTTCCAACTGGTAGCTTGTAGCAATAGATGCATCATTTGCATCATACTGTGGCAGGCGTGCACGCTTGCGGACAAAGTTTAAATATTTCAGGGCATTGGTTCGGTCACCGAGGCCATTCAACGCTTCAGCGTATAAGAGATACATGTCACTCAGTCGGTACATGGTCAAATAAACCGGTAGGGTCTGATTTGTCACCGGCCATGGATCCGCTTTGGTTGGGTTGGCATCAGTGGGATACCACTTGATAAAGCGATCTCTTTTGTTGCTTGGCAATCCAAAATAGACATCCAATGTTTGTTGAGGCCGAATATCTGGACTTGGCGAGGTTGTCGTTTGTGGCTGAAACCAGGTTGCCCACACTCCTTCATCGACTATGATCTGCTTATTATTGGGAGACCACGACGTTTGCATACAGGCACAGCCATTTTTTAAGTAGTCCCAATGGATACTCCAAATCGTTTCTTTACTGGAAGTTGGATTGACAAAAATAGTCTTCCAGCTTGCGCCATCCTGCAAATTGGTTTCATTGGTTCCGGCATAGCTCACTCCTGTAGGAGACTTTGTCAAAAACAGGCGTGTGATCCATGTTGTTGCATTTTGATAGTCCTTTTTCCACATATATACATCAGCCATGATCGCGCATATTCCTGCTCCTCCGATTGTCCATAGGGCGTTTTTCGCATCTTTATCGACCAGAGAATAGGCTTTTTCCAGATCTGGAATAATGACCTCGTTCAATATCTTATCTTTCGGTTCACGTGCGCTGGCAGCGGGCTGCTGTACATCCTCATAAGGTTCAAGCCATATCGGAGCATCACCCCAAACACGGACGAGATAGAAATAACACATCGCTCGAAGCGCATAACACTGCGCGAGATAATCCTTAAGCATCTCCGGGGTAATACGGCTATCCAATTCCGCTGCCTTTGGAATATACTTGATATTGTTATTGATACGCCCGATCGCAGTATAGAGCCCGCTCCAGTCTGAAAACTGGTTGGTTGGCGTAAGGCTATTTAATACGATCTCGTCCACATAATCTTTGGTGTAACTAATTGCCCGGTCAAAATTATCGGCACGATACTCGCCCCAATACAGGTACTTTTCGAGATAATTATCTTTGTTGTCCTGATAATTCCCCTTACCAACCATTTCAAGCTGAAAGGCGCTATACATTCCGGCTATTGCAGCCTGCACATCGTATAAGTTTTTATAATGCTGGTCTAGCGCAACTTCGGCCAGCGGTTTCTCTTCCAAAAATTTGTTACAGCCCCCCAATGTAGCTGACAGCAGTAACAGTGCTAAGATCTTTGTTTTCATGTCAAAAATATTTTTTCTGCTCCATCCTTCAGACGGAACTTACCCTAATCGATAAATGCTAAAAATTGATATTTACGCCAAATCCAAACTCCCGTCTCCTCGGATAACGGCCATCATCCTCTCCCGGTGTCAGCGGATTGTTTGTACTGAATTCGGGATCGTAGCCCCTATAATTGGTCCATGTCAACAGGTTGCTTCCATAAACAAAAGCTGTAAGCCCTTTCATTTTTAATCTGTTGATCAATTGCGGATCGAAGGTATAGGCCAACCGTGCACTTGACAGACGAACAAATGTTGCATCTTCGATATAAAGGCTATTCTGGTTTGTTTTTAGGTTTCCACGGTTGTTTCTCTCCACATAATTTGGATATTTGGCCACATCGCCGGGTTTGCGCCATACATTATAGACCATATCCGGAGAGCCTGCTCCTGTGTTGGTCGGATAATTTTGACGTTGCAGCAACGCATTGTAAACTTCCCCACCAAAAGAACCATTAAAGAGTACATTTAGGGTAAATCGTTTGTATCTAAAGGTCTGCATAAAACCAAAGTAGAAATTTGGTGTCGCATTGCCGAGGATCATACGGTCTTCGTCATTGATCAAACTATCTTTCTTATTGTTAAGCCATTCAGCATCTCCACCTTTCAGTTTACCATCGGGTGCATATAGCTGATGTACTGTACCCTGGTAATCACTACCATTGAAGGTATAGACTGCTTTTCCATCACGATACATCGGTTTGCCCTGATCGTCAAGTACAAGTGTCAATTTCTCCCAATTATCATTGTAGGCATTGGACTCGTCCCAGGCGTAAACCCCTAAATTGCGCCAGCCATAGAAATTTCCGATACGGCCGCCTTCTTCCGCATACCATTTATTGCCCGGGAAAAATGGAATGCCGTCTGCCAGCTTCACGATCTTACCGCGTTCAAAAGAAATATTACCATTCACTTCCCAGCTGAAATCAGGTATTACGATTGGTTTCCCACTAATTACAAACTCCATTCCGCGGTTGCGAATTGTTCCCAGGTTGACGTTCACCTTTGCATAACCAGTTTCCTTGGCAAGCTCCCGTGGATACAGTAGATCGGTGGTGGTCTTGACATAGTAGTCTGCCGTAAATCCTAATCGGCCATTTAAGAAAGTCAGATCTAAGCCCACATTGTTTTGGGTGGTTGTTTCCCATTTGATCCGATTATTTCCAAATGTACTTGTCAATGCAGCTCCGCCGACGCCATTATAAGACCCGCCAAAGGCCACTTTTGTATACGATTCATAATCGCCTACCTTATCGTTTCCAAGCTGTCCAATGCTGTATCTTAATTTAGCATCTACCAATGCTGGCTTCGCCCATTTCATAAAATTCTCGTCCGAAAAACGCCAGGCAGCAGATGCTGAGAGAAAGTTCCCCCATTTATTTGCTGCGCCGAACCGCGATGAACCATCCCTTCTGTAGGATCCCTGAACGAGATAACGTCCTTTGTAATTGTAGCCAATCCGGCTAAAAACAGAGGCAGAAGCGTTGGCCGTTGCTGTGGTATAGGTTTTTGACGGCGTAAGGTAATCCGGAAAAGTCACCAGAACTTCCTCATTGACGCTATTCATATATTCAGAATGAAAACGATCATAGCGTCTGCGATCCGAACTGAACCCCAATAAGGCCGTGACATTATGGTCCTGTGCAAAAGTCTTATTATAATTTAGATAAGATTGAAACTCCCAAGTGAACGTTTTATTAAACTCGTTTGTTCCGCTATTCTGATCCTTGTTTGCCGATAAAAAACGTGGTGAGAATTGGGTATTCTGTAAATTGTCCAACCGCACATTAAACAAGGTCGTAAATTTCAGGTCGTCCCGAATTTGATAATCCAACTGATTGTTCAATTGCCCGGAATAGGTTTCATCGATATTTTTTTCAAACAAGGCGTTGGCGACAGGATTTCGCTTCGAACCGATGTAGCTTGTTAAAGAGCCATCAGGATAGTAAATCAAGGAATATGCCGGACGGTCCATGACGACGCGGATCGTATTGCCGATTGGAATCGTATTGCCTTTTTGCCAGGAAAAAGAAATATTGTTGGAATACCTCAATTTGGATGAAAACTGATATTCAACATTGATACGTGACTGTAAACGCTTGGCGTAACTATTCAAGATGATCGATTTATCATCCAGGTAATTCAAACTGCTGTAGTACCGGAGATTTTTCTGACCACCTGATACGCTCATCTTAATTTCCTTCTTTTGAGCAAGATTTCCCAACAAGAGTCTTTGTAAATCGTTATCCGAATTGAAACTTGGGTTGATGGAATCCGTATTGGTATTGAGGCCTTGAATATATCGGAAAGCCCTTACTTCGGCAGAATTACTTACAGGGATATAATGAGCTAGACGGCCGAAAAGATGATTGTAATTGACATTAACCATGGGTCTTCCCTCTGATCCGCGCTTGGTTGTGATGAGGATAACGCCATTGGCTGCACGCGATCCATAAATAGATGCCGAAGCAGCATCTTTGAGGACCTCGATATTCTCGATATCTGTTGGATTTATGGTCGCACCATCGGGGTTAATTACTCCATCGACCAGGTATAAGGGACCATTTCCCCCATTCAATGTGGAAGTACCCCGCACCTGAATAGATCCTGTCGCCCCAGGTGCCCCACCACCGTCATTGACAATAAGGACTCCGGCAGCCTGCCCCTGTAAGGCATCGAAAAGGTTAATGGGTTGACGCTCTTCGATTTTCTTTGCGTTGACGGAAGATATAGCGCCCGTAAGGTCACGTTTCTTTGCAACACCACCATAACCCGTAACAACAATTTCATCCAGCGCATTGTCACTATCTTCCAACGTGACATCAAGTTGTCGCTGGCTACCGACAGCGCGCTCCTGCTCTTTCATGCCTACTTGACTAAAGACAACGGTACTGGATGATACAACATCAAGCTGATACTTCCCCGTGGCATCTGTACTTGTCCCCTGACTTTTCCCTTTGATACGAACAGTGACTCCCTGCAGTGCCTCTCCTTTTTTGTTGGTCACCTTTCCTGAAAGCCGAATGTTTTGTTGGGCAAAGACCGGTAAGCCTATACTCCCCAAGGTTAGAAATAGGAAGAGTACAAAGCACCCCATTTTTGTGATACTTTTTATCATAATAAATCAGTTTTTATGGCGATTGTCTATCATGAGAAGATGATCGATAACCCAGCCATGCATTTAATAAATTGGTTATTTTTTATAATCAGTTACCTCAAATATCAGTCAATCTGCGAGGTTAAACAGTGTATTTTTTGGTCTTTTTAGCGGTAAAAAATGGTTTTTAGGGGCTTAAAACATAGCTTATTGCTCAAAACAATATCATTGTCCCATAAATTCAAACTTTACTGCACCTATCGTATTCGGTTTATTTTTGGCTGGTGCCGAGATATCGCCTTCCAGTTTCCCGGACGCATTTCTTTTCAGGACTATCCTACGCCAAGAATAGGCTCCTTTCTCATAATCGAAACTCAAACCATCATCGTCATACAGGTTATACATCCCCTCCTTCTCCCCATAATGTCGGATAATCAGGTTCACTTTTTCTCCTGCTGCAGGCGCATGAAGCCGTGCTGTCGTCATTGGAATGATGCCACCATCTTTTACATAGACGGGTATCCGATCGTCTTCGGGTTTGGCAACGATTTCCTCGCCATTACCGACATAACGGCCCGAATAGAAATCGTACCAGTTACCCTTAGGCAAAAGCACCTTTCTAGTAGATTCGCCTGTAAATAAAGGCGCCACCAACAGATATTCGCCACACATGTACTGATCTTTTACCTCCTTGTTTACCGCTTCCAGATAAGGATTTGTTTCCAGATCCTGATTGCTCAGGCTTGCGTTTGTTTGTCCCTGAAATCCCTCTTCCAGCACCATGGCCCGAAAGGGAGGTGTTCCTTCAAAATGGTATTTTGCAAATTCAGAATAGAGATAAGGCATCAATTCCATCCGCAACTGCGCATAGTACTTCACTTTTTCGGCCACTTCAGGAAAAGACCAGGGTTTTGTTCCACTCGACCAAGCATTGATCATGGCCATTGGTGAGAATACAACAGTCTGGAAACGGCGCAACCATTCCTCGCCTGTTTTGGAGCCCCTAACCTCTGGTGTCCACAGTACGCCGCAAAACCCACTATTGACCAGTGCAGTGATGAAGTCCTGATGGCTATAATAGTCGTTATAGATCACGTAGGGCATGTTGTTGGCTCCAGCGTTGGATGCACGCACCAGCCCAAATGTTCGTTTGTTGTGCTGGCGGTATAGACTGTCGGTCAATTTTTGTGCAAGTACACCATAGGTTTGCCGCATTTGTATACCACTGATGCCTGAGGGAAATTTGGCCATGTCCGGCCAAAGGTAGTAGTCGTAACCATCGACCTCGTCAATCTTATATCCGCTGATGCCGATATCGATCTGCGAACGGCTCAGTTGGCCTGCAAGGATGCGTTTTGCGTCTGGATGATTCAGATCAGGAACAGTTCCATTCCACACCGTATGCGAACCGGTAAAAGGTTCAATCGCTTTACTGACAGGAGACTCGGGCGAGATATAAGGGTTTGTCCATAGGTTCAGGCGCACACCTTTATCGGCCAGTTTCTTTACCAAGGCTGCCGGATTTGGAAAACGTCCCTTATCCCATTCAAATGAGCAAGGGTAAGCCTTGGACTGCCAGCCGGGTTCGAGACCGATAAAATCAAGCGGGAAGCCATGTTCCTCAAATTCCGCCACCTCCTTGATCACCTCATCTGCCGTATAAAGCTTTTGTACACGTTGCGTAAAACCGAGCCCCCATTTCGGTGGCAAGGCGCCACCACCACAAAAGAGGTTATAGCGTTTTATGGCATCGAGCGGATTGATGCCTGCAAATACATAAACTTCGGCCCCTTCCGTAGGTACATATACTTCCACCGCATCGGAGTAAGGCCGGGAGTTCCAACTTTTATCGGTATTGCGATCTTTTACTTCTGCAGGAACTTTAGCATCTTTCCGTACGCCTGTTCCCACATAATACGTTAAATATTGTGCTGAGTTGACCAATACACCATATCCTCTGGAAGAGACGTAGAACGGAACAGGTGCATGGGTGCGCCCATTATCTTTGCCACCATAATGGTCGACATGCAGATTAAGGATCTTGCCCCGCTGATGTACCGTCTGAAAATTAAGTCCCAGTCCGTAGATCTGTTCGTTTTTTTGCAGCGGGAACCGCAGGTATGTTTTACCATCGATCAGTTCGGCATGCACCTCCATCTTGGGTAAAGGAAAATCGACAGACTGCAACCGTTCGAGGGTCGCAGCTTGAGGTGTAGCCCCTGCTGCAGACAGCAGCGTATAATTATCGGGTTTGCCAAATGTTCCTTTCCATACACCAGGGTATTGTTCCTGCCAACGAATAGGTTGTGCCGATGCTTCAATCGCCAACAAAAGCAGCAAAATTGTCCATAATCTCATCATAGCTGGTTATTTTTTTAATAAAGCGTACACACACCAAAGTATGGGCGCCTGGCCGTGCATATCCCCTGTTTTCTGTTTTCGATCTAGGTAGTACTGATAATCATTTTTTCGGTTGGTACCTTCACAGACGTTGCTGATATCGCCGTCTTTGTTGATGTAGCCCGTCAAAGCAATCCATGCCTTGCGTGCGATGGGCGTATACTCCTCCGCATCAAGCCATCCCTCTCTTATGCCCATAATAATGGCATAAGTGAACATGGCAGAACCCGAAGTTTCTACCCAGGATTCAGGTTTATCAATCAATTGCCCCCAGAGGCCGTCCGGCCGCTGATACTTCTTTAGACTTGTGATCATTTTGCGGTAAGCAGCCAATATTTTGGGTCTATTGGGGTTGTCTTTCTTTAATGAAGACAGCAATTCGCTCATTCCCGCGGCCATCCAGCCATTCCCGCGGCCCCAGAAGAAAGGCGCATCCGGTGCGTGATAAAAAAGACCATTTTCCTTTTGAATGGTATCGAGGTAGACAACCATTTCATGGGCGGCACGATCAATATAGTGCTGATCTCCCGTTACCTGAAAGGCTTTGGATTGGATCATGGTAATCATATACATATCGTCAATCCAGTAGCGGGTCTGCCAGGTAAGTCCTTTATCGAGAAATTTCTGATAACTATCTTTTACAACCTGAGGGGAGTCAATCGGAATGGACCATTGTGCATTTGCAAAACGCATTCCCATGGTATAGAATTTCTTTTTTTTTGTTTGCAAATAGATCTCCAGCGGAACCGTTCCAAAGACGGAAAAGTCCACATGCCAAGGTCGCGGAACAAGGTGCTTTTCCGTATCAAACAAGGGCATAAAGCGTTGTGTCAATTGCGTCAACAATTTCTGATCATTGCTCACTTCGGCATACTTCAATGCTCCATACCAGGCACAGACTTCGGGATAAGTAATGTTTGTTGGTGGAGCTGGTGGTTTAAAACTGTTATGCGGACTTGCCACAAAACGTTGGGCCACGAGATCACCTATTAATCTGGGGTCAGCCAGCGCCGGCCAATTAACCAGGTCTGTGCTTTGCGCAAATGCACAAAGAGACATGCAGACGCCAATACCCAGGAGTATGGACATACAGAACTGCTTCATCATCAGTTGGGTTTATAATTAAGTTATAACCCAAATATCAGCAAGCCAGTCTGTTTTAAGGGGATAGTTTTTGTTCGTTTAGGTGGAAAGATTGGTATTTGACAGGGTTCGTTTCGGCAGTTTAGTTGTACGGAATAAGTACTCTTATTGTACTTTTCTCTTTTGCCAATAGACTTACGCAACGTTTGCGTCAACAGTGCTATATCTATACTTAGGGAGTGCTTTATCCGTGCTTCATCCATAACGGTGGATAGTGGGCGAAAAGCGCTACTTCATTATCAGCTTTTTTATAACAAAAAACACCCCAAAAGCTTTCATCAAGCTTTTGGGGTGTAACAGATTAATTTTACTATATTATTCCTTAGTTAAATTTAAATTTAACACCGAACTGCATATAATAAGTTGAAGAGATCGATTCATTAACACGCGTAGTTGAGCGAATGATATCTCCATTTGCAGCACCTAGTTGGAATGTAGGTTTCGTAGTTCCGTCGCCTAAACTTGAAACATTTCTCGGATTAAGTAGGCCATTGTTAGCAAACTTATAAACACCCCATGAAGGATTCAATAAGTTTCCAACATTGAATATATCCCAAAAGAACTCTAAAGAATTTTTCTTACCGCCAATTCCGTTGAACAATTCCTGAGATAATCTGAAATCGAATTGATGTCTCCACGGCATAGCTCCACCATTACGTTCTGCAAATTGTCCTTTTCTGCTACTTAGATATTTATCACCATCAACAAGATTCCAAAAGATTTCAGATTGTTCTTTCGCTGTATAGGCTTTACCTGAGTAGTCTGATAAACCAGTTGGAATATCGACAAAGGTAATTTCGGATGCATCTTTTGGTACATAGATCAAATCATTTCCATTCCAACCGTCTCTATTAAAGTCGGCTGTATAGTAATAAGATATACGACCTGTAGAAGAACCAGAATAGAATAATGTCATGGAAGTATTCAGATTCTTGATCCACTTATTTGTATAACTTGCTGATGCCACAATACGATCAGGAACAATATTGGATGTATAACTTAGACTTGCATTGTTAGGGTTTCCAGAACTTTGCATTGGAAGGCTCCATAAATTAGCAATCTGATCTCCAGACCCATCTCCGTAGTTTTTAGCTCCACTACGAATATATGCAATTGAGGCCGCAAAACCTTGATCGAAACTTTTAGCCAATTGAAGGGATGCGGACCAATAATGACCACCTTTTGCATTTAGCATCTTAATCGCAGAGAAACTACCTGTCGCTGTAGATGAAGCTTGCCCATTAGCATCTAATTTATTGATATATTTATCAACATTAGCATTCGGATAAATCACCCTATCATCACCATATCCACTAATACCCAACTCTTTAGGATCAACCAAATTCATATTCTTTGCAACAACAGCATTAATATCTTTATTATAAATACCTTCTACAGTTGCAACAACACCATATGGCAATTTATAATCGATAGCCACACTTGATTTCCATGTTGAAGGGAATTTCAGATTCTTATCCATATAAGATATACTAGATGGAATTTTCGTACCACCCTCAGGTTTTGTGGCAGGAATATTAGCAGTAATATCAGGATTAAAATCAGGCATATTTGGATTAGTCTTGCCGCTATATGTATCTGTGAATTGGAGCATTCCAGCATCCCCAGATTGGGCTACTATCCAAACAAAAGGAATTCTACCTGTAAATATACCTGATCCACCTCGAACGATCAACGAGCGATCTCCAAGGGCGTCGTAATTAAAACCAAATCGAGGAGATACCATCACTCTTGATTTCGGTAGAGTACCAGTATTAACTTGTTCACCATTTGCAAATGATAATTGTTGTACTAATGGATGAGTTTTAATTTCTGCTACACCAGGGAAGGTCGGCAATTCAAAACGTAAACCACCTGTCAATTTCAATTTTTCATTTACAGTAAATTCATCCTGTAAATACAATGAGTACTGATTAAATTTAAAACTTGGATACGCTTGTGAACCATCAGCCGTTAAAGGATAAGTGATAGCATAATTACTTGGTTTCGCTCCAGATGTAAAGTCCGCCCAAGAATCAAACACGTAGTATCCTGTTCCAAAACGTTGGAAGCCATTCTTTGTCGTACTTGTTTCGAATTGAATACCTCCAGTGAAATTATGATTATTTAAAATATAGTTCAAGTCATAATTAGCAGTAACAGTCGCTACGTCCCTTAAATTACCATAGGTAAATGGTTCATAACCAAATGTAGTGATAACTGACGCTCCGTCTTTTATATCAACTAATGGAAACAATGCACTATTCGAACTCCTTGGTTCGTTTTGTTTAACATAGGAGATCCGTGCAGTGTGATTAAGATTAGCGCCTAAACTTCCCGTATACTCCATTGTTCCTGAATACAAATTGGAATTTTGTAAGTAATTTGAATTGGAAAAGTATAATGCGTTATTAGAAAGTCTGTTATTTGCACTGGAGAATGATACGCCTGAATTTGTCGTTGAAGAACTCAATCCACCAACGTCATGGCTTTTTACTTGGTTATATTTGAAACTTAACTTATGCTTATCAGCAATATTCCAATCTAATCTTCCAAAAATTTTGGTGTTACTAATATCATTATCATAGCCTTGATATACACCTGGATCATATCCGTATGTCTTTAACAAGTAATCTTTAACTCCATTCAAAAATGTTTCGGATGGTCTCACAATGTAACTAGCAGATCCTGCCGGCGCAGCATCTGTAGAAGCAACTTTGTTTGTACCCGGCTCTGTTGTTTCACTTCTTTCAAAATTAACGAAGAAAAACAACTTATTTTTTATGATTGGTCCACCTAAACTAGCTCCAAATTGTTTTACTGACAACTGATTTACAGGAATGGTTACGTCTTTCACCCTTGTACCTTGTTGATTATCAGACCTACCTGTATAGAACGCAGTACCAAAGAAATCATTACGCCCGGAACGGGTAACAGCATTCACAGCAGCCCCTGTAAAACCTGATTGACGAACATCAAACGGAGTTACATTCACTGAGATCTGCTCTATCGCGTCAATAGAAATTGGAGAACCATTTGCTGGAATATTTTGGCCAATACCAAATTGATTATTGAAATTAGCTCCATCTACAGTAAAGTTATTCGCTCGATAATTTCCACCACCAATAGCTGTTCCATTTGCCTGAGGCGTTAACCTTGTCAAATCATTTACACTACGTGAAATAGATGGCAAATTTTCGATCTGGCGACGTCCAACGATAGTAGAAGCCCCATTCCTTTCACTTTTTAAAGTATTTACTCCAGTTACAACAACTTCTCCAAGAGTAGTACTATTGTCACCAAATACGGGGTTCAGCACGAAAGGTTCACCCAATTGCAAATAGACATCTTCATATACAACCGGCTGTTGCCCAACATAAGTTACTTCAACTTTATAAGGTCCACCAACACGCATCGATGGTAGGTTAAAACGACCAGCCGCATTCGAGGATCCAGAATAAACAGTTCCTGATGGCACGTGTGTAGCCTTAATTGTTGCTCCCGAAGTTAGACTGCCGTTTGCTTCTTTTACAATACCTGTAACGCTACTTGTTGTAACCTGAGCTTGTACAGCACCATAGCTGGCCATAACAAGAGCGAAAAAGAGTAAAGATCTTTTCATATAATGTGATTTGTTAAAAAATGTTAAGCAAAATTACTAAGAGATTTCAAATTACAAAGGACTTAATATAAACTTAACACACTAAACCACACATACTTCATAAAATACAGGCGATAATTACTATATTAACATACAATTTATCAGCAAAAAAAACGTTGTAACATGTTTTAAACCAGCATTCCCCTCCGTACAAACTGATCGAAAATAATTTTCCACATCAAATCCGCAAAAATCTTTTGTAACAACATTCTTCCATTCGGAATTTAACTTTTTGAAAATTTTTAACTAATTTCCTGTCAATCGAGACTTTTATTAAACAACTCAGTTTCTTGTCGAATTTGAGCCACTGTAACCTATTCTGATCGAAAAAATCAAAACGATTGTATAGACGTGATGGTTTATATAAAAAATGTTTCAAAAACCGAGAACTTTTCAGAAATTCGCGCACCTAATAATTTATGCTTCATGGAAGACGGTATTCAAAATTCTTCTTTTCAAGAACCTGCAGACATTAAATTGTCTCCGGCAGGACTCTCCTTCTTGGCTTCAGCGGCCAAATGGGCCAATTTTTTGGCCATTGTCTGTTTTATTTTCATCGGCATTTCTGCCATAACCATGGTCAGCCTAATCTTTGGAGCCAGTGCATTATCACTCGGGGCCGACGAATATGTAACAGCAGGGGCCTTATCCACATTCGGTGTACTTTATCTCTTATTTCTTGCTTTTTTCTGCCTTCCAATTTATTTCCTTTATAATTTCGGATCAAAAGCGAAAAAAGCAATCGAGAATCGCGACAGTATCCAACTCGAATTATGCTTAGATGCACTCAAAAAACATTACAAATTTATTGGCATTATGGTCATCATCACCATCGCCTTTAATTTTATGGGGCTAGTCGTTGGTGTCGTGCTGGGCATTAGTGATGCTTTTGCCGGCGTATAATACTTTCGTAAATAAGGCTTATAAAAAAAGCGGAGTATGCTAGGTGCATACTCCGCTTTTTCAATTGTATTGACTCTTTATTTTTTATAATATTTCATCGCGTTTGGAATCAATTTCTGAATATCCGCAATCCGTCGCTCATCACTCGGGTGCGTACTCAAAAACTCAGGCTGCCCTTTTTGACTACCCGAAGCCATACGTTTCCAGAAATCTACAGCCTCATTTGGATTATAACCTGCCAAAGCCATAATAATCAAACCTGCTGCATCCGCATCAGATTCATCACTTCTCGAAAATTTCAATTGCGCCAGGTTTCCACCTAAACCATACAGATTATTAAAAACACCAAGCGTACTGTTTCCAGACACCCCTGCTGCTGAACCTAAAATCTGTCCACCCAGCTGTAAAGCAATCTGATTCGAAGCCTGAGCTACAGAATGCTCCTCAATAGCATGGGCGATCTCGTGCCCCATAACTGTTGCTAAACCCGCTTCTGTACGTGTTACCGGCAATATTCCGGTATATACCGCAACTTTACCTCCAGGCATACACCATGCATTCACATCATCGCTCTTCACCAAATTAAACTCCCAGTTGAAGTTAAATTGATTTGCGCGGCCTGTACTTTGCAAATACTGGTTAACCGCCGTTGCAAGCTTGTTACCAACGCGTTTCACCATGGCTGCATCTGCAGTTCCGGTTACTACCTTCGCGTTATTTTTCGATAAGAAATCTTTATAAGCCAATGCAGCTTGTTGGTTCACTTGATCTGCGCTGACCAATTTCAAATATTTTTTACCCGTAACAGCTGAAGTTGCGCAACCTGACAACCCCGATGCCAGTGTTACACACGCTAATACCATAGCCGAATACTTAAACACTCCGTTCATATGTATATATTTTCTTTCAATGGCCATATGGAATATCCGAGCGATGGTGATCGGCTTTCAGCTTTTCCAACATGGATATTTCACAATAAATTATTAAATACGTTTTAGAGGATGCAATTATTGTGCCTATTCTTTTTCCTTCGGCTTTTTCTTAAAGAGGTAAATCTTGGATTCATGCCCCTTTAACAAACGCTCTATATTCTTTTGGTGGGTGATTAACAACAGGATACAGATGGCTATTCCGTAAAGCAGCACAGAAGGTATGGTTGTTTTAAAAATAAAGGCCAAACTAAAAGGAAATGCAAAACCTGCAGAAATGGAACCGAGCGAAACATAATGAGTTGTCAGCAGGATGATGATAAACACTGAAACACAGACCAAAGCGGCAGGTGTATGTATAGCGAGGATCATACCACACAGGGTTGCCACCCCTTTTCCACCTCTAAATCCCGCAAATACAGGAAACAAGTGACCCAATACTGCAATAACGCCAAGTGCCAACTGAAAGTTGACAAATTGGACATCGCTCGTATTTTGCCCCAGTTCTATTAAATAAGCCAGGTTTGTTGCTGTCCAGCCTTTAAATATATCTACAAACATCACGATCGATCCCGCTTTAGGGCCCAAGACGCGAAAGGTGTTAGTCGCCCCAGCATTACCGCTACCGTACTCACGAACATCTACCCCATAAAATGCCTGTCCCAACCAAACTGCTGTAGGTATGGAACCAAACAAATAAGCTAGTAATACTGCAGTTACTAAATAAATCGATATCATTAATTAAATCAGTTCTTATATTAATTTGGCCTTCAGACTAAGATCCAGGCTCCTTACACTGTGTGTCAAAGCACCTACTGAAATATAATCTACCCCAGCCTCCGCATACGATCGGATCGTGTCGAAAGTTATTCCCCCAGAGGCCTCTGTCTTGAATCGATGGTCAATTAGCTGAACAGCTTTGGCTACATCCTGCGGCGAAAAATTATCTAACATGATTCGGTCCACTTCGCCAAAGTTAAGAACTTCATCAAGCTCCGCAAAATTTCGGACTTCAATTTCTATTTCTATTGGTTTATTTAGGTTCTTTCTGTAATTATTTGCGCGCTTTAGAGCCGGTACAATACCGCCACTATAGTCCACATGATTGTCCTTAATTAAAATCATATCAAAAAGACCAAAACGATGATTGGTCCCACCTCCTATGCGAACGGCTTCTTTCTCCAATACACGCAATAAGGGTGTGGTTTTCCGGGTATCCAAAACTTTTGTACCTGTACCTTTGAGAAGGTCTACGTATTTTCGGGTAGTTGTCGCAATGCCACTCATACGCTGCATGACATTCAGCACCAAACGCTCTGCCAGCAAAATACTTTGGATATTTCCCCTCACATAAAAAGCAATATCACCTACTTTAACCTGACTTCCATCGTGGATAAACACCTCGCAGGTCAACGTATCGTCAATATAGGCAATAATCGCCTGCGCCACTTCGACCCCTGCTAAAATACCGTTATCCTTAACAATCAATTTGGCTTCACCTTGTGCGCCAGTTTCAATCGTAGAAAGTGAGGTATGATCTCCATCGCCCAAATCCTCCGCGACAGCCTGTTTTACAAAATGGGCCAGATAGTCCTTGATTTCCTTCTCCATAAATACTATTTATTGGGCTAAGATGTGGAATAATTTTTTAATCGAAAAATAGATTTATAAAAAAAGCATCGCTAGCTTTAATTTTTGTCGATTCTTAGCTCTTCAATCGAATGGTTATTATTTCCTACGCCGATCTTAATAAAGACACGATAGTTTGTTTGTTCTGTAGCTAATGTAAATGTAAAATATTGATAGCCATTGTTCGCATTGCTGGCTTGCGTCAATTTAACAGTCTTGGGTTTATGCTGATTAAAAAATGCCGCCAACATGATTTCTGACTGATACTTTGTGTATACGCCATTCTCCCCCAAAATAGATAAGGTTAAGTTTGAGCCGAAATACTTGGCCATATTTTTTGCATTACCTTCTTTCAAATACGATTTCAGTTCCTCTGAAATACTTCCTAAAGAATCATCATCACC
Source organism: Sphingobacterium sp. UBA1897 (assembly GCF_002337775.1). Taxonomy (NCBI): domain Bacteria; kingdom Pseudomonadati; phylum Bacteroidota; class Sphingobacteriia; order Sphingobacteriales; family Sphingobacteriaceae; genus Sphingobacterium; species Sphingobacterium sp. UBA1897. The sequence continues at coordinate 98,058 of NZ_DDGR01000023.1, read as the reverse complement.
TGGCAAAGCTACCTTTACCACTGTATTTACTTCTCTTAAATAATGCCCGAAGGCCGCAGTGTGTACAAAAAGACTATTAATAAGTATAAATGCGCAATAGCTTAAAAATTTCATATAGCTCAACATATTATAGAACAGCTTCTATCATCCATATCAATCATTAGGTAGCTCCGTTTTTTAACCGAACATAAACTATGCCACAAACCTATAAAATTATTAGGGATTAACAAGGGAACTTTTTAAGATGCGTTGATAGATTCTAAAATTAAGATTATCTTTGTTATACGATGAATAAGAAAAAAGTTGCACTCATGATCCTAGACGGACTAGGATATGGAAAACATGATAAATCAAATGCAGTTGAAGCTGCAAACACTCCATTTTTAGATCATTTATTAGAAGCTTATCCAAACTCGAGCTTAGAGGCCTCTGGTGAAGCTGTCGGCTTACCTGCTGGACAGATGGGTAACTCGGAGGTTGGTCACATGAATCTTGGCGCCGGAAGAATCGTCTATCAAGAATTGGGTCGTATTCACAAAGCTGTCAACGACGGCGTATTCAATACGGATCCTATTATTCAAGACGCATTTAAATATGCATTGGAAAATAACAAAAAGGTACATTTAATCGGATTACTTTCCGATGGTGGTGTACACGCACATACAAAGCACTTAAAAGGCTTATGTGATGCTGCAAAACAGGCCGGCTTGACAAGTGACCAAGTTTTTATACATGCATTTTTAGATGGCCGTGATACGGATCCAAACTCCGGCATTGGTTATGTTAAGGACCTACAAGACTATTTAAAGACGACAACAGGTACTTTTGCCTCTGCAATCGGTCGATATTATGCGATGGACCGCGATAACAGATGGGAACGCGTAAAATTAGCATACGATCTTTTAGTAAAAGCAGAAGGTGAAAAATCCAATGACCTTGTTGCATCGATCCAAAAATCATACGACGAAGGTGTAACCGATGAGTTTGTGAAACCAATTGCATTGGTAGACTCAAATGGTGCGCCAGTGGCAACAATCCAAGAAGGTGATGTTGTATTCTGTTACAACTTCAGAACAGATCGTGGCCGCGAGATTACAATTGCGTTGACACAAAAGGCATTTCCGGAATATGATCTACAACCATTAGATCTATATTATGTGACAATGACCTCTTACGATGAAACATTTCAAAATGTCAGAGTTGTTTTCCAAAAAGACAACTTGTCCAATACTTTAGGTGAAGTGTTGGAGGCAAACCATAAAACACAAACGCGTATTGCCGAAACAGAGAAATATCCGCACGTGACATTTTTCTTTTCAGGAGGTCGTGAACAACAGTTTGAAGGTGAAAACCGCTTGTTGGTTCCATCCCCAAAAGTTGCGACTTACGATCTTCAACCGGAGATGTCTGCCAAAGGAATTACAGAAGCTATCGTTAATGACATGGAGACCCTTCAACCAGATTTTATCTGTCTGAATTTTGCAAACCCAGACATGGTAGGTCACACAGGTGTTTTTGAAGCTGTCATAAAAGCGGTAGAAACTGTTGATCAATGTACAAAAACGGTTGTTGAAACAGGCCTTAAAAATGGTTACTCCTTTATTATTTTGGCCGATCATGGTAACTCCGAGTTTATGGTCAATGAAGATGGATCGCCAAATACGGCACACACAACCAATTTGGTTCCGTGTATCTTAATTGACGATCAGTATAAGAAAATAGCAGATGGTAAATTAGGTGATATTGCCCCAACCGTCTTACAACTTTTAGGCGTCAATATCCCCGTTGAAATGACAGGAAATGTATTGGTATCAGAATAATAATTTACTTAAAAATAGCAGCAGAGCACTTTCCCTTCTTATGGGCAGTGCTCTGCTTTTTTGGAGCTGTGGATCACCATCCGCGACAAAAAAAACACAAAAATCTTCAGCTATATTTTCTGTCGATTCGTTTTTTAATGCCGAAGTCAATCGCTTGCGGCAGCTCAATCCCGCAGTTCTAAAATCTGTCAGCAAAGACGGCGAGAAAGAACAACGTGAACTGAAAATTGGCAACTGGAAAAATGAACTCTCCGCTTTTCAGTCTGCCGATATCAGCAAAAACTTCGACCCATCACTGTATGAAGTCAAAGCTGTAGACTGTGTGACAGAATTTACAGCTAAAAAGAAAGAACTGCAGATACAGAAACTGCGTATCGAGTTTGACAAAAACGAAAAGGTAAAACACATCCATATCGATAAAAAGATAACAAATACCTTATACGATAGTCAAGAAAAATTAGACTATTACAGCGACTCGCTGTATCGAATTGTCAAACTGCAGGATGTCCAAGGTTTGGATGCCAATCAATACGAAATTGAAGGCAAGTTTATTCCTTCCAAAAAATAGACAGCCTGATCAGCACCATACACAGCCCTCAAGAATAGCATCCATTTTTGAGGGCTTTTCTGTAAATTCAGCTTATCTTTTAAGCGGACATTTATACAATGTCACAACAATAATAAATGCAACACAATTGCTTTATATTTTATTTTCCTTATCTTTGACCAGATTAACAAAATAACTCAACGGATAAATGGGTTTAAACGTAGTGATTTCAGCGTGAAAGATATCTCATTGAACAAATTTGCAGCATTCATGCTCTTAATGACCTTCTTAATTGGTCAGTTCATTGTATATACCCATGAGCATCCGCAAACTGCACTCAGTATCGTAGACAGTCCTGCAAAAAAACACCATGCAGACCATCCGAAGTGTTCCATCTGTGACCAAAATTCACATCCACAAATTGTTTTTCATTTTACGCTACGCGAATTAATACTCCCGACGCAGCAAGTTGAATTTGGCCTGTTTATCACGGGAGATCAAATTATTCGATCACTGCTTTCTGGCAATCGCGGTCCCCCCATCGCTTAATTTTTACATAAGTCCAATAATGTCACTCCTATATTCTTCTCATTATTGCGACAAACGACTTCATAAAAGTTTTTAGGACTCGACAATCTCAAGAATTCATACGATGAGTTATTGGGCTGCTGTTATCCTTGATGTTATATATACGTAAAAATTATTCGTACAGATGAAACTTAAAATTATAGGCTGCATTTTTATGCTTGTCTCCTATTTCTCCATATTTCCGGCCCTTGCCGCAACAATCAGCGGTAAAGTAACGGATGCAAAAACAAATCTTCCCATTGCCGGTGCTACAATATCTCTGCAACAGCTTCGTTCGAGCACTGCATCAGACCAACAAGGTCAGTATAGCTTTAAATCACTTCCTTCAAGTGGACGCTACCTGGTTGAGGTCCGTTTCTTGGGCTATCAGTCCGTTGTCAAGACCGTCGATCTAACTTCAGAAAATCTTTCCCTCGATTTCGCCCTAACCGAAAGTATTATTGAAACCAATGAAGTCGTCGTTACAGGTACATTGGTCACTTCACAGAGCCGTCGCAACAGTACCTCGGTTGCTGTAATCTCCAAAGATGAATTACAGGGAAATGCGACGAATCTTATTGATGCGCTTGCCCGACAAGTTCCCGGACTAAGCCAGATCACAACGGGACAAGGCATTTCAAAACCTGTTATACGGGGTCTTGGCTATAATCGTGTCGTCACGGTAAGTGATGGTGTCAAACAGATGGGACAGCAATGGGGAGACGAACATGGTATTGAAATCGACCAAAATCAACCGGATCGTGTGGAGGTCCTACGCGGTGCCGCTTCCTTGATGTACGGATCTGATGCTATTGGCGGTGTAATCAATGTGCTTGAACCAAATGTTCCTACAGCTGGGCAAATTAAAGGTGAAGTATTGAGCAGCTACTCCACCAACAACGGACTAACCAATAGTTCGGTTATGCTTACCGGTAATGAAAATGGCTTCGTATGGCGTGGGCGTGGTTCTTATCAAAATGCATATTCTTATAATACACCCGCAGGCCGATATGGCAATAGTGGTTTTAATACCAGTAATTTCAGTGGTATGCTCGGGCTAAACAAACAATGGGGCTACTCTCATCTGAATTTTTCATACCTGAAAAATAATATCGGCTTTTACGACGCCGAACCTGGTGACCCGCTTTACATAAACTCAAAAAGCCGGACCTTAGATTTCCCTAAACAGGATATCCGCCATTACAAACTGGCCCTCAACAATAACTTTGTCATCGGTTCGGGTAGTTTAAAACTTGATCTGGGCTATCAAAAAAATCAACGTCGGGAGCTCGAAGAAGCAACACCTTCTTTATTCTTTGATTTGAATACATATTCACTTGACGCAAAATATTCGTTAAGTGAAAAAAATGGTTGGCAACATGTCTTTGGCATTAGTGCTAGCCAGGAACACAGTTTAAATAAAGGTGTTGAATTCTTAATTCCGGCCTATGATCAGTTGGAATTGGGTGCTTTTGGCTATGCAAAGAAAACCTGGGGCGAAAATACCTTTAACGTTGGATTACGCTATGACTACGTCAACAACAAAGGCAAGCAGCTCTTTATTGAAGACGAAGAGCAGTTCGCTGGCTTTAAAAATAGTTTCAGCAATGTTAGCGGAGCACTTGGATATACCCATATTTTCAGCGAAGACCTCAATTTCAAAGCAAATGCCGGTTCGGCTTTTAGAGCGCCTAATCCTGCAGAATTAGGTTCCAACGGGGTACACGAAGGAACGTACCGCTATGAAGTTGGTAATGAAAACCTGAAACCTGAACGAAGTTACCAAGCGGATGCAACCCTGGAGTTTGGACATAGCATCGTTACCGGAAGTATCGGAATCTATGAAAACTATATCCACAATTTTATTTATGCCTCAACAACAAAAGGCGACACGAAAACCGTTGTGGGTGAAGATGGCGATTCGCATACCTACGACGTATATCGCTATGGCCAGGTAAACGCCAATCTTTACGGTGTTGAAGGAAGCCTGAATTTTCATTTGTTAAACTGGATACACCTGGACAATACGTTTAGTTATACCCATGCACAGAACAATACCTTTAACAGACCCTTGGCAATGATTCCAGCTGGTGTTGTACACAATACATTGCGTCTTGAGCCCAAGATTAGCGGCTTGAATGCTTTCTACGTTTCTGTAGGGCTGGACAATTATTTCAAACAGAACCGCATTGATGAAACCTTCGAAACGCCAGCAAACTCTTATACTTTATTGAACGCAGGAATCGGTACGACATTACATCTCGGATCGCAGCAACTGAAAGTATTTGCAGCAGCTTCAAACTTGACCAACAAACGTTATTACGATGCGTTGAGCAGATTGCGCCCAGGACGTCTTTCACAGGAAGACACGAGCTTTGGTGTCTACAATATGGGTAGAAACATCACCTTCGGTGTATATCTGCCATTGAGCATAAAGTAAATTAAGCCTGGTAATAAATGATCGTGAGATCAATTAAGATTAGTACACGGCAAAATAAAAAAGCGGGATCTTGAAGATCCCGCTTTTTTATTTTATAATTATTTGGGGTCATCTGCTGTCGCTTCCCTTGCCAAGGCTACTTCGTCGGGCATGGCTTCAAGGGAGGAATCCAACGCAAACAAGGATTCATCTGAAGCTCGGTCACCACCGGCAATCTTCAGTTTATCCATCAATTCCAGCGCCAATTTCTCTTCTTCAATCTGTTCCTTGACAAACCACTGTGCAAAGTTCCACGTTGCCCAGTCCTTCTCGGCCATCGCTAAATTGACAATGTTATAGATCGCTTCGGTATTATCTACTTCATGTTTAAAAACGCGATTAAAGCATTCGGTCAGCGATTTTGGGTCAGCTGGAGGCGCTGCAATAGCCTGTATTCTGGGGCGGCCACCTCTTTCCAGAATATAACCCATAATTTTAGTCATGTGATTTCGCTCTTCCTGGGCATGTCTATACAGAAAATTGGCGATTCCGCCATAACCCTGATCATCTGCCCATACCCCCAACGCCAAATAAATCTGTGCAGCCTCAGCTTCTTTTGTCATCTGACTGATTAAAATTTGCTGCATTTCCTTTGACAATCGATTCGTTTCCATAATATTCATTTTGATTTAGGAAAAGAACAGTTTCGGTGCTTATTTCGTTTGAAATTTATCAAAGTAAAAACTGTCGAAAATTCACTCCTCGAAATGAAACTGGATCTCATTTGTGACCAACTGTTACATTCCAATAAGTACATTTCAACCGGCACAAATCAATAGGTACAAAATCAACAAGCACAAAAAAGGGAATACCATTAGCATTCCCTTTTTCTATGCTTTTATAGCGATACTATTTCAAGTTATCTCTATATACTTTCGCTTTTTTGATTTCTGTTTGGATATCTTTTTTCGATGCATCAAAGCTCAACACTTTTTCGTAATCCTTGATTGCATTGTTATAAGCGTCAGTTGCCATTGCCTTATTGTAGTTAGGCGTACCCTCCGTTCCGATCAAGATACCTAAATCGCGATTCGCGATCGCTCTATTTTGATAGAATTTCGAATCAGTCGGCGTAATAGCAATTGCTTTTGAATAATCCTCAATAGCAACTTTCAACAACTGCTCTTTGTTAGCAACAGATGTCTTATTTGTGGCTTGAGTAGCAAGATTGTTTGTTGCTTTCGCTTTGAAGTATAAAGCATTTGCATTTTTACCGTTCAATGCAACTACTTTTCCAAAAGTTTCAGCTGATTTTTTATAGTCACCATTTTGAAATTGAGAATATCCCAACATATATAATACGTCCGGATCTTTCCCTTCTTGAGGGAGGGCTTTAGTCAAGTATGACTCTGCATTCTTGAAATCACCATCCAAAAGAGCTTTCTGCCCCATTCTCACATTAGCGTTGCTATGCTCAGCCTGTTTTGGTTGTTGTGCATTCGCGCTAAAAGCAACTAAGGCAAAAACCCCAGTAAACAAACCCAATTTAAATGATTTTAAATTCATATCTAAATAGTTACGTTTTTATATTCACTCTTTAATGATCACTTGTGATCGTTTCTACATCTGTAAAAAAGCATCCGATTGATTTCTTTAAACTTAAAAACTGCCATCGGCGCCCTTTCACATTCCAATATTACAATTATTATGCCTATTTCTCCAACAAATGGCAGATAAATTTTATTTAACCTGCCTTTTTTTCCTATTCTAGAAAATAGATTTGTAATTTTGCTCACTTTTAGCAATTGGCACTTCCCTTGCAATATAGGGGAAACAATAATAGAAGCTTAAAATTTGAAAGTCAGCCGTCAACATGTCAGCGACTGCCAAATACACAAAATAAATACTATGAGCAAATTCGAAACTTTTGATTTCAGTCAAGCAATTCCAATCGTTGCAGAGGATACCGAATTCTTCCCCTTACTTACACAAGAGGATGAAGATAATATGGCGAATGCTGAAATTCCAGAAGCATTGTCTATTTTGCCTTTGCGTAATACCGTATTATTTCCCGGTGTTGTCATTCCGATTACCGTAGGTCGAGATAAATCCATCAAACTGGTCAAAGAAGCCTATAAAGGCAGCAAAACCATCGGTGTTGTTTCTCAAAAGGACATGACTGTAGAGGACCCAGGGTTTGAAGAACTAAATAAAGTGGGCACCGTAGCTCATATCATTAAAGTCCTCCAAATGCCTGATGGTAATACCACCGTCATCATCCAGGGAAAACAACGGTTCAACTTGTTGGAAATTGTCGATACTGAGCCTTATTTAAAGGCACGTGTGGAGAAATTCAATGAAGCGAAGCCGAAGATGACCAAGCACTTTAAAGCGACAATTTCTACCTTAAAAGAAATGGCGCTGCAGATCATCCAACTTTCGCCAAACTTACCTAGTGAAGCTGGTATCGCGATTAAAAATATTGAAAGCCCTTCGTTTCTGATCAACTTTATTTCGTCGAATATCAATGTCGAAATGGTCAGAAAACAGGAACTACTTCAAATACCTAAAGTAGAGAATCGTGCCAAACTTTTATTGGAGCTCCTGACAACAGAAATCCAGATGCTGGAACTAAAGCACCAGATCCAGAATAAAGTACGTGTCGACCTTGACAAGCAACAACGTGATTATTTCTTGAACCAACAGCTCAAAACAATCCAGGAAGAGCTGGGTGGAAACACCCCCGATCTTGAGCTGGAAGAGCTTAAAAAACGGGGTAAGAAAAAGAAATGGAATGTTGATGTCGAAAAACATTTCACAAAAGAACTCGAAAAGCTATCGCGTATCAATCCTGCGGCTGCTGATTATTCGGTACAGCTCAATTACCTTGAGCTACTACTTGATCTACCCTGGAATGAAACAACAAAAGACAATTTTGATTTAAACAAAGCACAAAAAGTGCTCGATAAAGATCATTATGGGCTTGAGAAAGTAAAAAAACGTATCATTGAATACCTTGCGGTATTGAAATTAAAAAATGATATGAAAGCACCTATTCTTTGTTTAGTAGGCCCTCCGGGAGTCGGTAAGACTTCTTTGGGAAGATCTATTGCCAAAGCATTGGGGCGTAAATATACCCGTATGGCCTTGGGTGGTGTGCGCGATGAAGCAGAAATCAGAGGACACCGCAAAACTTATATCGGCGCAATGCCGGGCCGTATCATCCAGTCCCTGAAAAAAGCAGGAGCAGCAAATCCGGTTTTTATTTTGGACGAAATCGATAAAATGAGTGCGGATTTCAAAGGAGATCCTTCGTCGGCATTATTGGAGGTATTAGATCCGGAACAAAACACACATTTCTATGATCACTATGTCGAAATGGAGTTTGACCTTTCCAAAGTGATGTTTATTGCGACGGCCAATTCCTTGAGCGCTATTCAACCTGCGTTATTGGATCGGATGGAAATTATCGAAGTGAATGGTTATACCATCGAGGAGAAAATCGAAATCGCGAAAAAACACCTTTTGCCAAAACAACGCGAAATGCATGGAATGGCGGCCAAAGATGTCTCGTTAAAGGCTAAGATCATCGAACAGATTATCGAGGATTACACACGTGAATCTGGTGTGCGTGGATTAGAAAAAAAGATCGGCTCTGTGGTACGTGGTATTGCAACACGCATTGTCATGGAAAAGGATTACAGTCCGAGCATCAACGAACAGGATCTGCTCGATATCCTAGGTGCTCCAATATTTGATAAGGACATCTACGAAAATAACAATGTTGCCGGTGTCGTAACGGGCTTAGCCTGGACTTCTGTCGGCGGCGATATCTTATTTATAGAATCTTCGCTGAGCCCAGGAAAAGGACGTTTGAGCCTGACAGGTAATTTGGGTGATGTCATGAAAGAATCTGCGTCGATAGCACTAGCCTACCTGAAAGCCCATGCTTCGGATTTCGGCATTAACTACCGCGTTTTCGACCATTGGGATATCCATATCCACGTTCCTGCGGGTGCCATTCCAAAAGATGGTCCTTCAGCTGGTATAACCATGCTCACAGCACTGACATCGCTATTTACCCAACGTAAAGTGAAGGAAAAATTAGCCATGACAGGTGAAATTACATTACGTGGAAAAGTATTGCCTGTTGGCGGTATTAAGGAGAAAATCCTTGCCGCAAAACGTGCGAACATCAAAGATATTATCCTTTGTAAATCCAATGAAAAAGACATCTTGGAAATCAAGGAAGATTATATCAAAGACATGCAATTCCACTATGTGACTGAAATGTCGCAGGTGATCAAACTCGCGCTATTGGAAGAAAAAGTAACTGGTGCCATCGATCTGGCTCAAGATATAGAAAATACAAAAAAAGAGAATTAACAGATACCTGAAAGGTTTTGAATAGAAAGGGGCTATTCAAAATTTGGACTGCCCCCAAAAGATTGGACAAATTTAGTTAATTAGATTTGTAATAATGAGCTCGATATTCTGTCGGGCTCATTCCATTTAAATTTAGTTTTATCCGTTGATTATTGTAATAGGANNTGGACTGCCCCCAAAAGATTGGACAAATTTAGTTAATTAGATTTGTAATAATGAGCTCGATATTCTGTCGGGCTCATTCCATTTAAATTTAGTTTTATCCGTTGATTATTGTAATAGGAGATATAATCTTCTATTTCGCTCACAGAACCTTATCAGCTATTCTTAAACGGTTTGAGCTGACTTTTCAAACAATTCTTTGTTGGAGCCAAGCTTCTTTTATCATAGCTTTTGATTGCAGAAATCATCGTTTAGAACCTAACTTTTCATGTAGGAGCTCCTCGTCCAAACTATCTTCATATTTTGAAATCACCAGCGTTGCCGCTGAATTTCCGATCAAATTGGTTATCGCCCTTGCTTCACTCATAAAACGATCCACACCAAAGATCAAAGCGACAGATTCTACCGGTACATGGCCTACTACAGGCAAAGTCGCAGCAAGGGTAACGAAACCGCTTCCTGTTACGCCTGCAGCACCTTTGGAGGTCAATAGCAATACCAACAATAAGGTAATTTCCTGCTCCAGGCTGAGATGCATATTGAGGGCCTGCGAAATAAAGACCGCTGCCATAGTCAGATAGATACTTGTCCCATCGAGATTGAAAGAATAGCCCGTGGGGATAACTAAGCCCACAACAGGTTTGGCACAGCCCGCATCTTCCATCTTCTGCATAATCCCCGGCAAAGCCGACTCAGAAGAGGAAGTCCCCAAAACGATTAAAATCTCTTCTTTGATATATTTTAAAAACTTAAAAACATTCACCTTGAGATAAAAATACAATACGGCCCCAATCACGATGATCACGAAGATAAAACAGGTCAGGTAGAAGCTCAACATCAGCATACCGAGTTTAGATAAGGCCTGGATTCCAAACTTACCGATCGTAAAACCCATTGCTCCCATTGCCCCGATTGGAGCCAGGTACATGATCATTTTGATAATGGAGAAGAGAACCTTCAGAAAAGATTGCAATACATTGAGCACAGGCTCGGAAGCTTTCTGCCCTATTTTTGTCATACCGATCCCAAATAGCACTGCAAAAACGAGCACCTGCAACATATTGTCAGACGCTACCGCAGCAATCACATTACCTGGAATGATCCCGATGATAAAATCCATAAAACTATGTGGCTCTTTGGATTCTGAAATATAATGGGATACCGAAGATACATCAAGACTCGCTGGATCGGCGTTCATCCCGGTACCCGGCTGTATCCAATTAACAAAGACCAGACCGATAATCAGGGCAATCGTTGTCATGATCTCGAAATAGATAATGGAAGTTAAACCGATTTTCCCCACTTTTTTCGTATCCTGCATTCCCGCTATCCCGATCACAATGGAGCTAAAAATCAATGGCGCAATAACCATCTTGATCAGTTTAATAAAAGCATCTCCTAATGGTTTTAGCTTAACAGCAAAATCGGGGTAATAGATACCACAGATGATCCCCACAAGTATACCCACGATGACTTGAAAATAGAGGCTCTTAAAAATATGCTTCATGATAGATTTATTTACGGACAGCAATTCCCTTGCTTTAATCGGTTTTTTAATTTAGGATATTGAAATTAATTGGTACGAATATAAAAAAAAAGGGATGCATAAATGCATCCCTTCCTATTATAATTTTGAACTTAGCTGCTGAAATATGCTCTTACATTCTTTCCTTCAATCCAGTTCATATAAGCTTTATTGACAACCTTGTTTCCACCAGGTGTTGGGTAATCACCGGAGAAATACCAATCACCCTTATGGTCTGGACAAGCTTTGTGTAAATTATCCAAAGTTTGGTAAATTACTTCAAGCTCTGCTTTCAGGTGGTGAGGTCTTACGATACGAGCAATTTCTTCCGAAATCTCTTCATCAGTAAAAGGTGCATAGATCGCTTTGACATAATTATCGATATCATTAACGTCCTGAGTCATTGATAATACACATTTTTGATAAACTTCATCGATAATATGTGCCATACCACGTTGTTTTAGGAGATTAATTGCGGCTTCGAATGCGACAAATTCACCCATACGTGACATATCGATACCATAACAATCTGGGTAACGAATCTGAGGCGCAGATGAAACAATCACGATTTTTTTAGGATTCAAACGATCCAGGATCGTTAAAATACTTTGTTTCAATGTTGTTCCCCTTACAATCGAGTCATCAATGGCAACAATCGTATCTTCGTGATCTTTTACAATACCGTAAGTTGTATCGTATACGTGCTGTACCATGTCTGTACGGTCCGCATCTTGCGTAATGAACGTACGCAGTTTAGCGTCCTTCACGTTGAGTTTTTCAAAACGAGGTTTAATACTCAAGATTTCATCCAATTCTTCATCAGAAATTTTTTCTGAACGATTCAATAAAGTATCTTTTTGAAAATCCCGAACGTAGGCATTGATACCATCCATTAGGCCATAGTAAGATACTTCAGCTGTATTTGGAATAAACGAGAATACGGTATTTTTGATGTTATTTTTAACAGATTCCAATACCTGAGGTACCAGTAATCTTCCTAATTCTTTACGTTCTTGATAGATATCAGCATCTGATCCACGTGAGAAGTAAATCCGTTCGAAAGAACAAGAACGTTGTTCTACGGGCTGTCTAAACATCTCTTGGGATACTGTACCATCTTTTTTAGCGATCAGGGCATGGCCTGGTTTAATTTCCTTCACAGCACCAATAGGAATATTGAATGCAGTTTGGATGACCGGTCTTTCCGATGCTACAACCAGGATTTCCTCATCCTGATAATAAAACGCCGGACGGATACCAGCTGGGTCGCGCATAACAAAAGCATCACCATGACCAAAGATACCTGCGATGGTGTAACCGCCATCCCAAGTTTTGGCCGAACGCTTCAATATTTTGGTAACATCAATATTTTTAGCAATCAGCGAGCTGATCTCAATATTAGAATGACCTTCTTTTTTGAATTGATCGAAAAGATCCTGGTTCTCATCATCTAAGAAATGGCCAATTTTTTCCAAAACGGTTACGGTATCTGCTTTTTCCTTTGGATGTTGTCCCAACTCATATAATTGTTGCAACAATTCATCCACATTGGTCATGTTGAAGTTACCCGCTACCACCAAATTACGAGACATCCAATTGTTTTGTCTTAAAAATGGGTGACAGCTTTCGATACTGTTCTTTCCATGCGTTCCATAGCGCAAATGTCCTAAAAGTACTTCTCCCGTAAAACTTACGTTATCTTTTAACCATTGCGTATCTTTTGACTCTTCTGGAAATGCTTTCTGAACAGAAGCAAATTTTTTCTGTACATATTCGAATATGTCTGCCACAGCAGTTGAACCCATTGCTCTGTAACGCGAAATGTAACGATTTCCAGGTTTAACATCAAATTTAATGGTTGCAATTCCAGCCCCGTCTTGTCCACGGTTGTGCTGTTTTTCCATTAATAGGTACAATTTGTTGATGCCATAAAATGGCGTACCATATTTTTCCTGATAATAAGATAAGGGTTTTAACAGGCGAATTAGTGCGATTCCGCACTCGTGTTTAATAGCGTCGCTCATATCTTGATTTGATGTCGCAAAAGTACAAATTATTTAGCACTTACCGACCCCTCCCTTCACTTTTTCAGCAATAAAATTACAGTGAATAGACAGATGCTCTTTGGGATAGCTCCTTAAGACCTATTGGGCGATAAAAACAGGGACTTTCACCGCATGCCGTAGCTTGTTAACTGTCTCACCAAAAACAAAATCCTTCACACCGCTGTGCCCATGGCTTCCAACGACCAATAGATCGGCGCCGTATTTTTCACATACTTCTGCAATACTCTTGATCCGGTTATTGTATCCAAGTTCATATTCAGTTTGATGTCCTTGCGACAATAAAAAATCAGCATACAATTTCAGCCGTTCCAAATCCTGACGCGATTCATAATCATCCGTCGAATCCCCGGTATATTTCACCGATGCACTCTCAACAATATGTACAACGACAAAGGTCGTGTCGTCATGCGACAACTGTAAAGCATATTGGATTACTTTCTGATCTGAATTTGAGAAATCCAACGCAATCACAACTTTCTTAAAAGAGCCCTTATGTTCAAAATGCAATGCCTCAAATGGTGGGTGAACCTCCAGCTCCGTTGGTTTCGATTTGAGTAAAATGGGGTATAATACGGTCATCATCAATAAGGCAAACAAACCCACAGCGCCCATCACCAATAATACCGTTACCACAATATTATCAGCTTCACCAATCCAGCCGACCACTTCGTCGTAGACCAATTTAAAATTCAGAACAGCGATAATGGCCGCGATCAGCCAGGCCACAATTTTTGTTAGCGGTTTAATGGCAAAAATACCCATCTTGACTTTATCGCTCACAAAATGGATCAACGGAATGACGGCAAAAGCGAGCTGCATACTCAAGATCACCTGACTAAAGATCAGCAGCTGTCCAACGCGACCTTCGCCCGAAATAAGAATCACCAATACAGCCGGGATAATCGCCAAAAGCCGGGTTATAATCCTTCGCAAAGTCGGACTAATCCGCAATCGAAGGTATCCCTCCATCACAATCTGACCGGCTAGGGTTCCCGTCACCGTTGAGCTCTGCCCGGCAAGAATCAAGGCAACAGCAAATAATTTTGAGGCCCATTCCGTTCCAAGAAGATTGCCCAGTAGGTGGTAAGCATCTTCAAGTTCGGCTACGTCATGCATACCGTTTTTGTGAAAAACAGAGGCTGCAAGAATCAATATCGCGGCATTTACCAAAAAGGCCAGGTTCAAGGCAATGGCACTATCCCAAAAGTTATACTTGAGCGATTTTCGAATAGAAACCTCATTCCGGTCAATCTTCCGTGTCTGTACAAGAGCCGAGTGCAAATATAGATTATGCGGCATGACGGTCGCGCCTATAATGCCTATGGCAATATATAGTGCGGCACTATTCGGGATACTGGGTATAAATCCAGTGGCCACCTCGGCAAAATCCGGTTTCGCCAAAAACATTTCTACCATGAAACACATGCCGATAAGCGCAATCAGGCCAATGATAAAAAGTTCCATTTTCCGCATCCCTAGCTTCTGAAGATAGAGCAATAAGAAAGTATCTGCAAAACTGATCATTACCCCCCAGAGCAGATCAATGCCGAAAAGGAGGTTAAGACCGATTGCCATACCCAAAACCTCCGCCAGGTCGCAGGCTGCAATTGCAATTTCAGCAAGTACATAGAGCACAAAATTCATCCGTTTAGGATAGGTTTCCCTGTTACACTGCGCAAGGTCTTTACCGCGTACAATACCTAAACGGGCACATAGATTCTGTAGTACTAGCGCCATGATATTACTCATCAACAGCACCCAAATCAGGGTATAGCCAAATTGGCTTCCTCCAGCAAGATCGGTAGCCCAGTTACCTGGATCCATATACCCCACACTAATGAGATAAGCCGGACCAAAGAAACTAAGTATCTTCTTAAATTTGGATTTCCCTTGATTGACATCTACACTTTCATGGATATCAGATAGGGATTTATGATGAGATTCGTCGTAATGCATAAAGTACTATAAGTGCAATATCGTCTATTGTCGGCCTTAAAGATAAAAAGCTTTACATTATTAGGCAATTAAACCGCGATATTATTAGAATTTAAATGCCAGCTGGCCAGAATTTTCCTTTGATTGGTTGCCAAATTGGATGAAATCGATGATCTCGTACTGCCCTAAATCAGGTTTAAACTGCCGCACATGAACGCCCTTGCACATAAAGCTCAGGTCGACAGACCGCAACTGTTCTTTTGCAATTTCAAGCTGTTCTGGTTCCAGACGTCGTCCAATCGAAATATGGGGTTCGTCGCTAATCTCGATCAAATCAAACTCCGCTAAAGTTTGAACAACCTTTCGCGCCCGGTCCTTGAGATAACTCCGGGCATGTACAGTCGGTGCAATATAGTACGCACCACCGGCGAATGATGAAAAATGATCAAAATAAACATACTGACTCCGCTCATAGACCAAAGTCTCCTGCAAAGCCTCAATAGCCATTGTCAGTTTACTCCCATCTGCTTCAAAAGCACATATCGTTACATGGGCTTTGGAATTGCAACTGGGATACCAGCCTTTGTTTTTGTCGGGAAACAGTTCGGCTAACGATGCACGTAGTCGCCGTTTTAAGCCATCTACCAAGACAATACCAGCTTCATCAGGCTGAAAAACAAACGAATATTTATTGACACTACCCTCCATAACAAAAATCAGTTTCCGATCAGTAGGTAAGATAACAAATACCATGGAGATAACAAAACCAAAACCCAGCAGCAAGCTAATGAGACACTACCACCCGATGCCATAGTCCTCCCCATTGTTGCTGCTGCCACCCCAAAGTGTATGGTGCTGCTGGTCGAAATAAATAGCATTGATAGGTCCACTGGTACGATCACCGAGCTGTATGCTATACCCCATTTTCTTTAATTGTTCAATAATTGCTGGTGCCGTATTTTTATCCAATAGAAGGCTACCTGAGCGCGGTTTTCGATCATCGGTCTTCGTTCCTCCCAGCGATAGCCAAAGCTGGTTACTGTTGATATTGGCCGCCTCGCTGGCTTGTTGTGGCGTCATACCAAACTCGACCATATTCAAGAAAAACTGCAATAGGTTTTGATCCTGTGTATCTCCTCCCTGCACAGCAAAAGAAAGGTAAGGTTTTCCGTTTTTCAAAGCCATCGAAGGCGTAAGCGTTACACGCGGTCTTTTCCCCGGCTCGACCACATTGAACGGGTTAATCAACGAATCTAAGACAAAACTCTGCAAACGTTGGCTCATGCCCACCCCGGTATTCCCGGCGATACAGGCAGGGAGCCAACCACCACTCGGTGTGATCGAAACAACCCAACCTTCTTCATCCGCAGCTTCAACGCTTGTGGTTCCCCGCAATAAACGGTCGACATAAGCACTATCCACCGTTAAAGATGCCAAAAGAGCTGTTTTTGGCAATTCCGTTAGCGACGAACTTGAGCGTGCGTCATGTTTAGGAACAAAATCATTTTTCAGCTCCGTATGTGGCGTAAACTCTTTCTTACGCTGCTCCAGTAACGAAAGATACGGATTCTGCTTACCTTCGTAGGGATAAGGGTCTCCGGGAAGTACATTTGGGTTATTTTGCTTAAGATCAATGGTTGCGGCCCTCGCCTTGGCATAGGACTCATGTAAAAGACCTTGAATAGGTGTCTTAGGTTTACCGTAAGGATCACCGTAATAAAAATCCCGATCGGCAAAGGCCAAGTTCATAACTTGATAGAGTGTATGGATATAGGGAGCCGAATTATAACCCATTGCCTTTAGATCGAAGTTTTTCAGCAACTGCAAACTCTGCAGCATGGCCGGTCCCTGTGTCCATTCTTGTAATTTATACACATCTATGCCCTTATAATTGACATGCAATGGTTCCTCCTCAATAGGTTTCCAATTGGCTAGGTCTGCTTTCGTGATTAAGCCTCCTTGCTCCTTACTGCCACGGACAAATTCATCTGCAATATCGCCGGTGTAAAATCGATCATAAGCAGCCATGATTGCAGCCTTTCGATCTTTACCCGCTGCAAGAGCCTGCTTTTCGGCTTCTATCAATTTGGATAGGGTCTTATGCAGATCCTGCTGTACAAAAACCTCTCCGGCTTCGGGAGCTTCCCAGGATTTACCATCATGTACTAAAAACACCTTTTTACTGTATGGCCATTCTTTAATGCGCTCTTTGCCACGTTCAATACTCGTTGCAGTTTGCGCATCAATCGGGTACCCTGCAGCCATTTCAAGAGCAGGAGCTAATACTTCTGCTAGACTTTTCGTTCCATAATGAGCCAACATATAGCACAAACCGCCGGGTGTACCCGGTGTGACAGCAGCAAGGGGACCATATTCTGGTGGAAATTCGTAGCCCTTTGATCTAAAAAAATCGACTGTCGCTCCACTGGGTGCTACCCCCAAGGCATTTATCGCAATGACCTTCTTTAGTTTCGGATGATAAATTAAGGCCTGCGTCTCTCCGCCCCAACTCAGTACATCCCACATCGTACAGGTTGCTGCGAGCATTGCACAAGCAGCGTCCACCGCATTTCCCCCTTGTTGGAATAGCTGGGCACCCGCTGTTGCCGCCAAGGGTTTGCCCGTAATAGCCATCCAATGTTTTCCATGTAAAGGTGGTTTCTGTGTACGCTGAGCGGAACTCATCATCGGCGTACAGGTAGTGAGCAATCCAAACAGCGTCATCAGTAGCAAGGGGGATCTTCTTTTCATAGCAGCAATCTTTCGTTAAGCAATCTTTCGTTAAGCAATGGTTTTAGTAAAACCAAGATAGGTATTTTTAAAACAAACAAAAAACTCCCATCAACCGAGATTGATAGGAGTTTTTAAAATCTTATTTGCTATTGGTTTACCAATAAATAGAATATAATGCTGTAACCAATAGCGCTACGATCAATGCAATGACCAAAAACGCCCGGTGTGGTTTAAACATCGTGGTATCAACTTCCAATCCAGCTGGCACGACACCGCGCTTATTGTCGACTATACTGATGAGAATCATACCGATAATACAGATGATGAAGACGAATCCCATTCTATCCAAAAATGGAATTTCGTAGACTCCTGTTGTTGGATTTGGAACGGAGAAACCTGTCGATGACAAGAATGACAGATCGACCCAATCCGGCAATTTCTTGAAGATGATGGAGAAAATAAAACCACCAATTGTTGCAAACAAAGCTGCATTTGAAGTTGCTTTCTTCCAGAAGAATCCTAAAATGAACATCGCAAAAATACCTGGAGATACAAAACCCGTATATTCTTGAATATATTGGAATCCACCTTTTTTATCAATACCCAAATGTGGAGCAATCAGCACACCCAAAATCATGGCAACCACAACAGTTAGCTTGCCGATATTGACCAATTTCTTGTCCGATGCTTCTGTATTGAATACTTTTTTATAAATATCCAAGGAGAAGATTGTAGCGATACTGTTTGCTTTACCTGCCAAAGAAGCGACCACTGCAGCTGTTAGTGCTGCAAAAGACAAGCCTTTTAAACCTGCTGGCAATAAATTCAACAAAACTGGATAAGCGTGGTCAGGGTTTACCTCACCATGTTGCATCATTTCATTTTGGAACAAGCCATCTTTCCACATTACATAGGCTGCAATACCCGGCAACACAACAATGATAGGCATTAATAACTTCAGAAATGCTGCAAACAAGATACCGTTTCTCGCGGTTTTCAAATCTGCTCCAAGCGCGCGTTGCGTGATGTATTGATTACACCCCCAGTAATTCAAATTAACGATCCACATACCGCCAATCAACACAGTTAACCCCGGTAAATCGAGATAGTTCTCATTTTTACGATCCAAAATCATATGGAAGTGGTCGGAAGCTTTTTCGGTCATCAAGTGATAGCCTTCCAATACTCCTGAGCCACCATAGTGCTCTGAAACGAGATTCAAGGCTAGGTAAGTGGTAGCCAAACCACCCAATACCAAAAAGAAAACCTGAATAATATCCGTATAACCGATTACTTTCATTCCTCCCAATGTAATGATCACAGCAAAAATCGCAATGGCATACATACAGGCATCCAGACTGATACCGGAAATACTACTTACCGCAATGGCTCCCAAATAGAGGATGGATGTCAAATTAACGACAACATACAACAATAACCAGAAAACGGCCATGATCATCGCAACAGTCCCATTATATCGTTTATGGAGAAACTGTGGCATCGTAAAGATCTTGTTCTTTAAGTATACCGGGATAAAAAATACCGCAACGACAATCAGTGTAATGGCAGCCATCCACTCGTAAGTCGCAATAGCCAATCCCATCTTAAATCCGGAACCGCTCATACCGATAAATTGCTCGGCCGAAATATTGGACGCAATAAGTGAAGCTCCGATAGCCCACCAAGTCAATGACCCCTCAGCCAAAAAATAGTCTTTGGAACCTACAGATTCAGATTTTTTGCGATAATACACCCATAATCCGTAACCTGCTACAATAACAAAGTATACCAGGAAAACGATGTAATCTTTTGTGCTTAAATAATTATTCATGTATTGGTAATTGGTTTAATTTGATCGCCTAATATAGAAATATTTTTAGAACTATATATATCTATTGACCAAATTTTCTAAATACTCCTGTTTACCACTAATCGTTTTCGGCTCACCTAATTCCACTGCTAAATCCCTTAAGTTCTCCAGGGTCAATGTCCGTTCTTCAAATGACGCACCATGGCCTGTATCAAAAGAAGCATAACGATCGGCCCGTATTTTTTTGTAATCCGAGTCTTGCAAGATACGATCTGCCGTAATAAGCGCGCGCGCAAAAAGATCCATACCACCGATATGTGCATAAAACAAATCTTCAGGATCTGTCGAGTTCCGACGGATTTTGGCATCAAAATTCACACCTCCACCTTGGAATCCACCACCTTCTAAAATAATCAACATGGCTTCGGTCAATTCATTGATATCATTCGGAAATTGATCTGTATCCCATCCATTTTGATAATCACCGCGGTTAGCATCAATGGAGCCCAATTTACCTGCATCTACAGCAACCTGTAGCTCATGCTGGAACGTATGTCCGGCCAATGTCGCATGGTTTACCTCTAAATTTAATTTAAAATCTTCCAAAAGATTATACTGGCGCAGGAAGCCCAGCACGGTAGCCGCATCATAATCGTATTGATGTTTTGTAGGCTCACATGGTTTCGGCTCTATAAAGAAAGTTCCTTTAAAACCATTTTTGCGGGCATAATCCTTGGCCATGTGTAAAAACTGGGCAAGATGTTCCTGCTCACGCTTCATATTGGTATTTAAAAGGCTCATATACCCCTCTCTACCACCCCAGAACACATAATTTTCACCACCAAGAGCAATCGTTGCGTCCAAGGCTGCCTTGACCTGTGCGCCACCATGTGCAAGAACATGAAAATCTGGATTAGTTGCTGCTCCATTCATGTAGCGTTTATGGCTAAAAAGATTGGCTGTTCCCCAAAGCAATTTTATACCGCTTTCCTGTTGTTTTTCCTTCGCATAATCAACGATAGTCGACAGACGTTTTTCATTTTCAACCACATTATCCGAATAATCAACTAAGTCCACATCATGGAAGCAATAGTAGGGTATATTTATTTTACTGATAAATTCGAATGCCGCATCCATTTTATCTTTTGCCCTTGTGATTACATCGTTGCTTTCATCCCATGGAAATTGATGTGTCGGTCCGCCAAATGGATCAGATCCGTTACCATTGAAAGAATGCCAGTACGAACAGGCAAATTTAAAGTACTCTTCCATGGTTTTGCCGCCAACAATTTGTTTTGGATTATAATAACGGAAAGCCAATGGATTTGTACTGTCCTTTCCTTCAAATTGAATTTGGCCAACGCCTTTAAAAAATTCTTTTTTCCCTTTGATAATATTCATCTTATTTACTATTTATTTGTTTGTTTAATAATTCCTTCCATTGCTGATAATGCTCCTCATATTGCGCTACAAATTGAGGTTCCACTGTATACACAGGTTTCAAAGACCGAAAAGCTTCTTTAAAATCTGCATAATACCCACTTCCTATACCTGCTCCAAGAGCGGCTCCAATACTGCCATCATGATTAAAGATTTCAACTGGAACGTCAGTGGCTCCCACAAATGACTCCCTGAAAACAGCGCTCAAGAATAAATTTGCATAACCTGCACGAATCATATTTGGATACAGATTGTTTTCGCGCATGATATCCAAACCATAGCGAAAAGCATATGCAATCCCTTCCTGTATAGCACGCAGTATATCGCTTGTCTCATGCCTATTCAAATCTATCGCTGAAATTGAAGCTCCAACCGTTTGATTATTGAGCATCCGCTCGGCACCGTTGCCAAATGGGATAACCTGCAATCCTTTGCTACCGATAGGAGATGCGCCAGCCTGGGCGTTAATCTGTTCGTAAGACAAATCGCGTCCCAACAAACGTCTACCCCAGCTATTCATAATGCCTGTTCCATTGATACAGAGCAGTACACCTGTACGGATATCATTCTCCTGATAATTCACATGAGCAAATGTATTTACACGCGATTCGCGGTCGGCGATCAGCTTGTCGCTGACGCCATAGATCACCCCGGAAGTACCTGCGGTCGCAGCAACTTCACCAGGTTGAAGGACATTCAGCGAAAGTGCATTGTTAGGCTGGTCGCCGGCTTTATAATTGATGGTCACTGTACCAGAAAGCCCAAGTTCTTCAGCAACAGCGGCTTTAATTTGACCATGCGTTGAAAACACAGGTAAGATCTCAGGAATAAGATGATCATCAAAGCCATAATAATCCATAATCGTACGCGACAATACATTATCCTTGAAATCCCAGAATATCCCCTCAGATAGGGCTGAAATGGAAGTCGTCACCTGCCCCGAAAGTTTCATGGCGATGAAATCCCCCGGCAACATGATCTTATCTATTTTTTCATAAATTTCCGGCTCGTTTGCTTTTACCCAGGCCAACTTTGACGCTGTGAAATTACCCGGGGAATTCAGATGATGACTCAGATTAAAAGACCTTCCGATTTCTTCAAAAGCGATATTTCCCAATTCAACAGCCCTGCTGTCGCACCAGATAATGGCATTTCGCAACACATGCTGATCTTTATCGACCACAACTAAGCCGTGCATCTGGTATGCAATGCCAATGGCCGAAATTGCTTTGGGGTCATACAGGCCCAGCCCGTTTGCCTTCAACAGAGCCTGTTTAAAGTAGTCCCACCAATCGAGCGGGTTCTGTTCTGCCCAATTGGGCTCCAAAGTAATTATGGGAGCTTCTACATCCGGATATTGCACCGAGCAAACCTTACGTTGTGAAGATGCCTCGACAATCGAAACTTTTACAGAAGAAGTACCTACGTCTATACCTAATAAATACATGGTAATCAATTCAAATTGGTTATAAAAAACAACATCGGCTCAATATTGCAACCGGTTGCATAAAAGTAGGGTATGTTTCTGAATTATCAAAATATTAAATAAAATTATTTACTTTGGAGCGTGAATAAAAAAACGACAATTTATGATATAGCCCGTGCGCTTGGAGTGACAGTCTCTACCGTATCGCGCGCATTGAATAATGTGCCTACGATCAGCGAGGCGACACGAAAGCTGGTGCTCGACAAAGCAAAGGAATTGAATTACAGCGTCAATAAGTTGGCCTCTTCTCTTTCCTCGGGCAAGTCCAATACCATCGGTGTCATTGTTCCTACCATGCAAATTCATTTTTTTGCAGAAGCCGTACATAGCATTGAAAAAGAGTTAAAAAAACACAACTACAGCCTATTGCTTTATCAATCGAATGAATCGTTTGAAGATGAAGTCAATGGCGTGAAGACCTTACTTGAAGCTCAGGTAGACGGCATCATTGCTTCGTTGTCGCTGGAGACGCAAGAAACCCAGCATTTTCAGGAAGTGATCAATCAGCGCAAATGCCTGGTTATTTTTGACCGTACCCATAAAGATATTCCTGCTCCTGTGGTCAAACTTGACGATTTTAAAGCAGGCTACCTTGCCACACAACATCTGCTCGAACAGGGTTATAAAAACATTGCCTTTATCACAACGGACAAAGAAATCGCTATTTTCCAGGATCGTTTCCATGGTTTCGAAGCGGCCTTAAAAGATGCGCAGATTTCCCCACGGAAAGACTTTATCATTCGCGGCGACTTATCTATTGAAGCCGGCATCAAAGGAACCGAACAGATTTTAAAATCTGCGATCCAACCGGACGCCTTTATTGGTGGTGATGACTTTACAGCTGTCGGGATTATACAGGCCTTAAAAACTGCAAATATTGCCATTCCAGCGACAGGAGTGATCGGTTTTGCAAACCAGACCTTTTCTTCCTTTATCAGCCCTACACTATCAAGTATTGATCAACAGGCCAACAAAATGGGGGAAGAATGTGCAAAACTCTTTCTGAAAATGGTCAAACAAAAAAATCCGTACGATGCCATCGAACAGATTGTTCTTGATCCCATATTGATAAAAAGAAAATCTACCAATAGAATAGACAAATAATCAGTACCTTTGCCTAAATTTGTTTAAATGCAAGCCCGGCAGAAATTTAGGATAATAAGCATCTGCTTATTATTCGTCATTCAGGCCCTTTTTTTAGTGGCCATCTTTGTAGAAAATACACATTCTTATATTGTATTGGCTTTTATTGGCCTATTGTCCTTACTGATCTTATACAGTTACCTCAGGTCGCCCATTCATCATCACAGGCATGAATATGAATCGATCAAAATTGCCCTTTGGGTACCTGTAGGAGCGATTGCATCCTACTATTTCAATCAGGTCTTCGGCTTGGGTCCTGTATTGGGCGCTGCGCTGACAGGTACCATAGCCTCTTTCATTCCAAATATCAACAAAAATTCGACTTATCTGCCCCACCTTCCAGCAGCAATTTATTGCGGCGCATTTGTAGGAATGTCCAATGCGCAAGTGGCTCATGGGTTCTCTTTTATTTTAGCAGCGAGTATTTTTACAGCGATCTTTCTGATTGTATCGAAAAGTTTATTAAATGGTGTCGGCGGTAAACTAGGCACATTGGCCTTTCTTGGTGTTTCACTGACTTACCTCCTTTTATATATTTTTAAGTAATATGGAAACATTCATTTTATACCTAGTTGGCATCATCGGGAGCACGGCGACATACTATGTCAACACCAAGTTTCACCAAGGGGCAGTGCGTTCATCGGCATTGCTGACCTTACTTGTTGCAGGTTTTCTACATTTCTTCCCACAAAGTGTTTCTCCTCATCTCGCACAGTACATTCCCCCTATTTTTATAGGCGCGTCATTTATAGGCATGGTTTCCAAAAACCAGTTATCAACCTATTTTGGTTTGGCTCTAGCTGGCGCTATTTTCACGACAATACTGCTCAATACCAGTAAATTTTTTACTGGTTATGGCGGAGCCCTCGGCACTTCCGCCTGCATCGCGCTGTTGGTCGTACTGAGCATTCCTTATTTTAAATCACCACGGAAAATGACCGTTGGATTTCTTCAGCTCCGCAAAACAATCTTAAAAAAACAGGGAAAAATTTCAAAAAGACGAGTAGATTTGTTTAAATAAAAAGCATAACCACATGAAACCTTTATTTCTGGTCTTTATTATCCAAACCTTCTTATTGAGCCAGCTGAGTGCTCAACAAGCAAAAATCAACATCGTAAATCAAGAACGCAACAGCAGCTACAGAGGCCTAAGTGTAGTCGATGATACAACTGTATGGGTAAGCGGAAGCAATGGTACCGTCGGGCTCAGCACCGATGCTGGAAAAAACTGGCAGTGGGTAAATCCAATTGGCTACGAAAAAACAGATTTTAGGGATATCGAAGCATTTGATGAGAACGAAGCCTTAATTATTTCGGCAGGTTCCCCGGCCATCATCTTAAGTACCCATGACGGCGGTCGAAGCTGGAAAGAAGTATTCATAGATAAGCGGCCCGAAATATTTTATGACGGTTTTGCTTTTACACCAAAAGGGATCGGTATTGCCTTTGGCGACGCCATTCAGGGGAAAATGCCACTATTAAAAAGCATCGATTTCGGAAGGTCCTGGAAAGATATATCCGCGAATATGCACTTTACAATTACCGAAGGAGAGGCCGGTTTTGCGGCCAGTGGAACCTCCATCTACTGCGATAATAAAGGGACATACTGGATTGCCACCGGTGGAACAGCAGCCAATATCTACAGCAGCAAAGATCAGGGGGACACATGGCAACGTTACAGCTGCCCCATCATTCAGGGGAAAAATAGCACCGGTCCTTTTTCCGTTGCATTTTACTCGTCGAAAACTGGTATTGTAGTCGGTGGCGATTACAAAGAGGATAAAAACAAAGACAAAAATAGCCTGTTAACCAACGATGGCGGTAAAACATGGTTTGCGCCAGAAACAGCTCCCGATGGCTTTAAGTCGGCCGTTATTTACCTTTCAAAAAAACAGCTGATCAGCACGGGAACCTCGGGTACAGACCTCTCTAATGACGGCGGAAAAAACTGGACGCCTATCGGAAAGGAAAGCTTCAATGCCGTACAAAAGGCAAAAAAAGGCCAAGCGATATTTTTAGTGGGTGATAAAGGAAAAATAGCGAATTTAGCATTATAAGCTAAATTCGCTATTTTTTGCACCTCTACACGCTATTTCTTACAACAACGGCGCACTATTTTTTGCAACACTGGAGCTAGGTTTCGCAGTGCAAAAAAACTGATATTTACTCACTTATAAACAACTACTTGCGCGACAAACGCGATTCTTCCAAATCCAGGGAATACTCGATCTCTTTAATAACATCACTGTCAAAGGCCTTGCTTTCCTTGATCTTGTACAGGCCGTCACGACGTAGCGCCAAAAGTTCCAACATAATTTTATTATAGAGCCCCCTTACTGCAGAAAGCTGCGCACGTGTATCCTCCTCTTTCGCTCGTTCGGATGCATTTACACTCCGGATGATCTGCTCTTTAACACGGGCAATTGTCTCATGCTCCAGCATTTCCTTTGCGTAATGTTTATCCAGATACGCAATAGATTCTTTACCAAGACGTACCCGAATCTCATCGATTTGCTCCTCCATTGAAGCTTGCTCATCGACCTCTTCAATTTTTATCAATTTAATCAACAAAGGCAATGTAAGCCCCTGAAAAACAAGCGTCACTAAAATCACCACAAATGTAATGAACAAAATCAGATTTCGGTGTGGGAAGGCCGTTCCATCATATAAAGTCAATGGTATTGCCAATGCTGATGCCAAAGAAACCACTCCGCGCATACCGGCCCAACCAACGACCAGGGGTAATTTCCACCCTGGACTCTTTTCCTTGATGCGGACCCGTTTGAATAATATCCTGGGAACAAAAGCCGAAAGATAAACGGCGATTAATCGCAAAACAATAACAATTACACAAATCGCCAATGCATAATCAATAGCTTCCTCCATGGAGTATTCCCCCAAACCATTGATGATCACCGGGAGTTCAAGTCCAATGAGGATAAAGACAAATCCATTTAAGAGAAAACCCACTGTCGCCCACACTTCTTTGGTTTGGATCCGTGTATGATAGTTGAGGTAATCCCCTGCCCGGAAGGAAAGAAACAATCCGCCACTAACCACGGCCAAGACCCCCGACCACTCAAAATGCTCCGCAACAATATACATCAGGTAAGGTGCAATAAGGGTTATGGGTGTTGAAATACTCGACGACTTAGCAACATAACGTAGGAATATATAGAGGATGTGACCGATGACCAGACCAACGACAACACCCATGACCGATAACATCAGAAACTGCGTCGTCGCATTGCTCATCACAAACTGGCCAGTAAGAATCGCAATGGATGCAAATCTAAATACCGTCAATGAGGCTGCATCATTCACCAGGCTTTCCCCTTCCAATATCGCAATTCCACGTTTAGGAATACTTACCCCTTTCAGGACAGAACTAGCAGCCACGGCATCTGGAGGAGAGATAATCCCACCCAGTAAAAAGCCCAGCGCCAAGGTAAATCCCGGAATAATACTGACCGAAAAGTAGGCAATCGCCAGCGATGTGAAGAAGACCAAACCAAAGCCCATGATAAAAATAGACCGTCGCCACTTTAGAAAATTCCCCCAATTGGTATACCAGGCTGCTTCAAAAAGTAAGGGTGGCAAAAATACCATAAACACGATATCAGGATCAACACTTATGACAGGTGCCCCGGGGATCAACGAGATCACAAGTCCGCCAACAACCAACAGAATGGGGTAAGAGATCTTGAGGCGTTGACTCAGCACAAATAACATGGCCATAAAGAAAAACAGCACCATCACCAATAACAGGTTACTGTGAATTTTCTGACCTGCCTTTCCACCTACGGCCGCTTTCACATCCGCATAAGGTGCCGACATGGACATGCTGTATTGACGAAGCTTCCATTCATTGTCCTGCTTACTTAATACGCCCACGCCACGAAAGGACTTGGTATTGATCTTAAACGTTTCATCAAACCAGGCCGTCGTGCTATCGGCATTAAAGCTGATATGCCGCTTGTCATAGGTGTAAGTCCAGGCATTTTTGGGATTGAAATATTGATCGCTGAACTTCTCTGCATGGGCTTTATCCCACCTTTCATCATGATCAGTACCCAAAATAACTCCATCTGAAGCAATAACATTCAAAAATGGACCATACTTTACCTCACCCGAAGTTTTGTGCCAACGATCCAGTAGCCCATTGATTTCGTCCATAGGCTGCTGGGCACTTGTCGGAAAGACAAATAAAATTAAACTAAGAAAACAATACGTACCTAAAATGATCTTTCTAATCATACATTATAAAACTTCGTAATAGCTAAGACAATCCTCTTCCGATGAGATCAGTCTTAAAACAAAAAGCTGCATAGGCAGCTTTTTATCTTTATTTAATTATTTCTTCAATTTCGCGGATAATCTTCTGCGCGATCTGCTCAGCAGCTTCAGGCGTAGGTCCCTCCGAGTAAATCCGAATAATCGGTTCGGTATTCGATTTACGTAAATGAACCCATTCATTTTCAAAGTCTATTTTCAATCCATCGATTGTTGAATGGTCTTCATTTTTATATTTTTCCTCCATTTTGGCCAATAAGTTGTCAATGTCCAATTCCGGAGTCAGTGTAATCTTGTTTTTTGACATAAAGTACTGCGGTAAAGAGGCGCGGTATTCGGAGGCTTTTTTACCAAGTTTAGCCAGATGTGTCAAGAAGATCGCTACCCCTACCAGTGCATCACGGCCATAGTGAGATGCAGGATAGATAACACCGCCATTTCCTTCTCCGCCAATTACCGCATCCACTTCCTTCATCTTTGTAACCACGTTGACTTCACCAACAGCAGCGGCATAATATTCGCCACCATGTGCTTTAGTCACATCACGCAGTGCGCGTGTAGAAGATAAATTAGAAACTGTATTTCCTTTTTTATGCTGCAATAAATAATCTGCTACTGCCACTAAGGTATATTCTTCACCAAATAGCTCACCATCCTCCATCATAAAGACCAATCGATCTACATCTGGATCTACAGCAATCCCTAAATCAGCTTTGTTTTCAATAACCGCAGCTGATAGATCTGTCAAATTCTCTTTTAATGGTTCGGGATTATGCGGAAACTGACCATTCGGCTCACAATGGATTTTATAGATTGTCTGCACACCAAGCGCATCCAATAAGGCAGGTATAAATGTACCACCTGTACTGTTTACGGCATCCAAAGCAACTTTAAAATTAGCGGCTTTAATAGCTTCCTTATCAACATATTCCAACGCTAATACAGCGTCTACATGTTTCTGTAAATATGAATAGTCTTTATGAACCTGTCCTAATGCTTCAACTTCGGAAAAATCAAAGTCTAAGGATTCACCAAGGGCCAATACCTCTTGCCCTTCGGCATCTGAAATAAATTCGCCCTTTGCATTCAGTAACTTTAGCGCATTCCATTGACCTGGATTGTGTGAAGCAGTCAAAATAATACCACCAGCAGCTTTTTCCATAGGTACAGCGATCTCTACCGTTGGCGTTGTTGAAAGACCTAAATCAACCACATCAACACCGATGCTTTGCAAGGTACCAATCACCAAATTACTTACCATCTCACCAGAAACACGCGCATCTCTTCCAACAACAATTTTTTTGATACCACTCTGCTTAACAATTATTTTGCCATAAGCAGCTGTAAACTTAACGATATCTATTGGGGTAAGTGCCTCTCCAGCACGCCCGCCTATCGTACCTCGTATTCCTGATATTGATTTAATTAAAGTCATTTCTTTTGAATTGATTAACGTGTAAATTTAGCACAATGGCAATAAAATATCGAATTAAAATTATAATTAATAAATATTTAACGTATATTTGTTGCAACAAAGTTGTTTTTAAAAGAAACAACCGTTTGCAATGAAATTATTTTTACTTTTGAAAAGTGAGTTTTTAAAGTTTGGGAATTTCATTGTCATCAGCAACATTTATGATTCAACAATTAGTACACATCGATCAAGAGATTTTTCTGGCCATTAATCAGGGCTTGAGTAACCCCGTGTTTGATTGGTTATTGCCTATACTACGCAATCCATATACCTGGGCACCCTTGTATTTATTTCTGATCATATTTTTCATAAAGACCTATGGAAAAACGGGAATTCTAATTGTTGCCATGACCTTGGTTACCTTCGGAATTTCCGATGGTATATCATCTCATTTGATCAAAAAGACTGTAAAAAGGATTAGACCATGTAACGACGTGGAGTTTAAAGAAAATGTCAACATCCGGGTGCGGTGTGGCTCTGGCTTTAGCTTTACCTCCTCTCATGCGGCCAATCATTTTTCTCTTGCTTTTTTCTGGATTGTACTTTTCCGGAGAAGATGGAAACATGCGCTTTGGCTTTGTATTACCTGGGCAACGCTAATTTCAGTCTCCCAAATTTATGTTGGTGTCCATTACCCGTTTGATGTCCTCTGTGGTTCAGCCTTAGGTATCCTGGTTGGATTGGCAACAGGCTACTTATTCAAACGGTTTGTGCCTAGCTTTTTTAAAACTGAACACGTATAATGAATTCAATTTTATTGATTTTAATTTTATTCATACCTGCATTTGCAAGTGGAATTGCTGTATTTTTTGTACAAAAGAAAGGAACCAGTTTCCTTAAACTCATCCTTTCTTTCAGTGGAGCCTATTTATTCTCTATTACAGTACTGCACCTCATTCCGCATGTCTATCAGTCTAACAATACTTCACCTGAGGTATTGGGTATTTATGTGCTTGCTGGATTTCTTTTCCAGCTCTTTCTTGAACAGTTCTCCCAAGGGATCGAGCATGGCCATATCCATACCGACAATGATCATGACCACCACAATCATCGTTTTCCAATAGGTATTATGTTCAGTCTATGTCTTCATGCTTTCCTTGAGGGCATGCCGCTTGCAGCAACACATCAGACTGAACTTGCACTAGGCATATCCATCCACCACATTCCGGCGGCATTTGCATTGGGAAGTATTCTAATAAGCACGCATTTAAAGAAAAACACCATCCTCATTACACTAGCTCTATTTGCGGCAATGACGCCTTTTGGTTTTTTGCTGAGCAAAGCCATCAGTGCAGGTGAAGTAGGCAATATCCAGCAATATTTTGATAAAATCATGGCCGTGGTTATTGGTATCTTCTTGCACATATCGACAACGATACTTTTTGAATCGGGCTCAATTGACCATCATAAATTCAATAAAAAGAAAATGATTGCTGTGATAGCCGGTGTTGCTATTGCACTCGGAAGTTTCTTATTTGTCGGAGAACATGATCATGGGCACGATCAGCATCAACAACCGCATGATCATGAACATCATGACCATGCGCATTAATTTCTTTAGCCGCGAAGTTTATCCAACAGTGCACTTAAAGTCATTGCCTCTTCTTCGCTGATTCGATCGGGTAAAAGATCCTTCATCAGCATATCCTCATCTAAACTCTTAAGAATCTCGAGGCCCTTCTCAGTGATAACCAAATCCACTGCCCTTTTATCACCACCCGATTGACAACGTGAAACCAATTCTTTGGAAACCATGCGATCAATCATACGCGAAATATCCGGTGTAGTGCTCAACATTCTTGATTTAATCAGATTATTGGTTGCAGGCTTGGGAAATTGGCCCCTCAATATGCGCAAGACATTAAACTGTTTCAAAGTGATTCCTTCTTTGGCAGCACGCTGTTCAAGCTCATTGTTAATCCAATTGTACGTGTATAGAATATTTACCGTACAACGATGCCATTCATTGCTGAATTTACTTACTTTGATTTCGTCCTCAATCTTCATTCTGGTTGATAATTAATCGTTCTGAATAGTAAAGATAGCTGTTTTTTACTAAATACATAACTATGACATTAGAATCATTCTAAATGGTAGAAATTCTGTATATTTGAAGAATTCAAAAAAACAGGCAGATGCGTAATAGAACTAGCTTAGATAAGCTAAAAAAAGGGGAAAAAGCGGTAATTATAGATTTTGATTCACACGAAATTCCAGCTAAATTTTTCGAATTGGGGTTTATACCCGGTACTGAAGTAGAAGTGAAACATATCGCACCTTTGGACGGTCCCATATGTCTAAATATTAGTGCTAATAACGCCTTAATTGCTATCCGCAAATCAGAAGCTAAAGTCATCCTTATTGATCAGAAATAATGAATAACCCGATTATTGCACTTTTGGGTAATCCAAATGTGGGTAAAACATCTCTATTTAACCGGATTACAAAATTAAATCAGAAAGTAGGAAATTATCCCGGTATTACGGTCGAAAAACGTGAGGGGCAAGTTAAAGCCAACAACAAAGTTTATCGTATTATTGACTTACCGGGTACATATACCCTGTTCCCAAGTTCACTGGACGAAGAAGTTGTTTTCAACACTTTAGTCAATAAAGAAAGTAGTTTCAGACCAAACCTCGTCGTTGTCGTCGCTGAACCTACGAACCTAAAACGGTCTATTATTCTTTATCAACAAGCCCGGGAACTCGGTCTGCCGGCCATCTTTGTCATCAATATGATTGATGAAGCCAAAGAAAAAGGAATTACAATCGATGTTCAAAAACTTGAACACCTATTAAATACTAAAGTATACGAAACCAATGCACGTACGGGGCAAGGTATCGATCAGCTGATCAAAAACTTTGATGCTGTTCCGCCCATGTATATCAGCAAATTCAGTCTACCAACGGAAGCTGATGCAGCATTAGAGGAAACTAAACGTCTGTTTCCATTAGATACGGAATACCACACCTGGCAATACCTGGCCAAAGGCGAAGTATCCTTTTTATCGAAGGAAAAAAATCAGGCTATTCAGCAAATCCGTGAAAAATATCAATTGCGGGCCGAGAAGCTGCAAAAAGACGAAGCCATATTGCGCAGTAAATCCCTAGATAGCAGCCTTGCTGAAATCTATGTAAAGGATGAATCCTCGAATAAAAACAAAACCAATACGATCGATAGCATCCTGCTTCACCCAATCTTTGGTTACGTCATCTTCTTTGGCATCCTCTTTTTAATCTTCCAGGCAATTTATACCTGGTCTGGACCTGCCATGGATTTTATCGACGGTTTATTTGGTGATCTTGCGGCCTATACACAAACAACACTTCCTGCAGGACCTCTGACCGATTTACTCAGCAATGGTATTATCAAAGGTATTGGCGGGATTGTAATCTTCATCCCACAGATCGTTATTTTATACATCTTTATCTCGATCATGGAAGAAACGGGCTATATGAGCCGTGTTGTTTTCCTGATGGACCGCTGGCTTCGTCCCTTTGGTCTGAATGGAAAATCAGTGATTCCATTGATTTCGGGCGTAGCCTGTGCTGTTCCTGCGGTCATGTCTGCACGTAACATCGAAAATAGCAAAGAAAGACTGGTCACTATTCTCGTAACGCCTTTTATGACCTGCTCGGCACGTCTTCCTATTTATATCGTTCTGATCGGACTGGTGATACCGGACACGAAATTAGGAGGCTTTCAAATACAAGGTATTGTATTGTTTGTGATGTACCTGCTTGGCATATTCGCAGCTTTGCTATCCGCGATTATCCTGACCAAAGTCATCAAATCAAAACACAAATCATTTCTCATCTTTGAACTCCCCACCTATAAGACTCCGGATTGGAAAAATGTAGCCTTAAATGTCTGGGAAAAAGCATCAAGCTTTGTCTTCGGCGCAGGTAAAATTATTTTAGCCATTTCTGTTATACTCTGGGCATTAGGTAGTTTTGGTCCAAACGACAAATTTAGCCAAGCAGAAGAATATGTAACAAAAAATAACCCCAACCTGTCCGAAGCAGATTTGGAGCATGAAGTTTCATCATATCGTCTGGAACACTCCTTCCTTGGTTATCTTGGCATGGCTATTGAACCTGTTGTTAAACCATTGGGCTATGACTGGAAGATGGGCATAGGTCTCATTTCTTCCTTTGCTGCCCGTGAAGTGTTTGTGGGCACAATGGCAACAGTATATAGCCTTGGTGATGAAGTGGATATCGAAGATGAAGCATCTAAAACAACGGTATTAGGCAAAATGAAAAGCGAAATTAACCGGAATACCGGTTTACCGGCTTACAATTTAGCTTCCGGTGTATCCTTATTACTGTTCTATGCTTTTGCTATGCAATGTATGAGTACAATTGCGGCAGTAAAAAGGGAAACAGGCTCATGGAAATGGACTTTAATACAGCTTGGTTTTATGACAGGTTTGGCCTATTTCAGTGCCTTAATTGCTTATCAACTTTTAAAATAAAAAGCTATGGATAATTTAACAGTACAATATCTCATCGTAGGAATTCTCGTCTTGGCGGCTGTATGGTATGTCGTTAAAAATGTCCGAAAATCATTAAAGGGCAAGTCGAGCTGCTCGAAAGGCTGTGGATGCGACTGCAGCGTAGAAAAAACACAAAAAGCAAATTAATTTATCTTTTTGAGTAGCATTTGCAAATAAGATTTCGTTATTAGCTAGAGTGGCCAAAAATCACACTAGCTACTAATTCATAAAGCGCCGTATTTCTAAATTACGGCGCTTTCTATTTCTTAGCCAAAAACATGGCTCCGGCCATTGTTTATAAAAAAACAACGAAATACATTAAAAGCACAACAGAATGTGCACAAATACCTAAGTGTTTTATTAACTTTATGCGCTTAGGGCAAAAGATGCACTGGGAGCCACGTTATTCGTCGGCACATCATACAGCGGCAGCAATTTTGACCAATTCGATTCTGGTAAGGAGTAAAGTCTTCACAGGTTTCCCCTGCCAAGGATCGGTCAAAACAGACTAGTAACCGTATTAACCATACACATGGAGAAACAGAACAATAAGGAAGAATTAAAAAGAGGACTTCAAAATAGACATATTCAATTAATTGCCCTGGGTGGTGCAATTGGTACAGGCTTATTTCTAGGTATCGGAAAGGCTGCCACACTGGCTGGGCCGGCAGTTATACTCGGCTATGCTTTCGCTGGAATTATTGCTTTTTTTATTATGCGCCAATTGGGCGAGATGGTCGTTGAAGAACCTGTTTCAGGAAGTTTTAGCTACTTCGCCAATAAATATTGGGGTTCTTTTGCAGGTTATGCTTCGGGCTGGAACTATTGGGTCCTGTATATCTTGGTAAGCATGGCCGAACTTACAGCAATAGGTGTTTATGTGCAGTTCTGGTGGCCTGAAATACCCCTATGGGCATCAAGTTTATTTTTCTTCTTTGCAATCAACGCCCTTAATCTTGCCTCTGTCAAAATTTATGGCGAGACGGAATTTTGGTTTTCTATCATTAAGGTTATTGCGATCATCGCAATGATTGTTTTTGGTGTATACTTACTGGTAAGCGGTACTGGAGGTGAGCAGGCAAGTCTCAGCAACCTGACTTCACATGGCGGTTTTTTCCCAAAAGGCTGGTTTAGCGAAACATCGGATGGCAATTTTGAAGGTCTCCTTTCGGCCATGGCATTGATTATGTTTTCTTTCGGTGGTCTAGAGTTGGTTGGTATTACTGCTGCAGAAGCCGAACATCCCGAAAAGAACATCCCCAAAGCGACCAACCAGGTGATCTATCGGATCTTGATCTTTTATGTAGGTGCACTCATTATTCTTTTCTCTTTGACACCGTGGACGAATATCACCGCCGATACAAGTCCTTTTGTACTGGTATTTGACAAACTTAATGGATTTGAATTTACCCTCTTTGGAAAGACTTTCTATTTCACAAAAATTATCGCAAATACGCTAAATCTCATTGTTCTTACCGCCGCATTATCAGTATATAATAGCAGTGTGTACAGCAACAGCAGAATGCTATATGGACTGGCAGAACAGGGGAATGCCCCTCGTTTTCTTTCGAAACTCAACAAGAATCATGCGCCTATTAACGCAATTTTGGTCTCGGCACTTTTCGCTGCGATCTGTGTATTTATCAACTATATTGCGCCGAAAAATGCCTTGGAGATCTTGATGTCGCTTGTGGTATCTTCACTGATTATAAACTGGGTCATGATTTCCATTACACATTTGTATTTCAGAAAAAATAAACTCGATGCC
This sequence comes from Sphingobacterium sp. UBA1897, assembly GCF_002337775.1. NCBI lineage: Bacteria > Pseudomonadati > Bacteroidota > Sphingobacteriia > Sphingobacteriales > Sphingobacteriaceae > Sphingobacterium > Sphingobacterium sp. UBA1897. Next base: position 61,986 of record NZ_DDGR01000023.1, on the reverse strand, counting down.
CACTTGCGGACCAAGTTCCCATCCTTTCTATATCCCCTAAGTAACTATATCTGTCTGATCTTTTTGATCGCTGTACTTGGCATCATGTGGATCACAGGAATGAAACTTCCGGTAGAATTGATCCCCGCTTGGCTTATATTACTCTATGTGAGTTATGTTTTGATCAAAAGAAAGAAATCTTAGTTCACAGAACCTCGATCTTATCAATAAAAAAAGCCTGATTCATTGCATGAATCAGGCTTTTTTGCTAAAATTTAAAGCGGGTATTCCTCCTCGAGAATAGCAAATTCATAATTATCGCTCCAATCATCTTTTAACGGTAAAATTTTCCGTCTGCGAGCCTCTTTGACCATGCCGACTTTCTCCATTACTTTAGCGGAAGCGATATTTTCAACCGCACAACCGCCCTCAATTCTATGAAAATTAAGTTCCTTGAAACCAAATGTCAGGATTCGGTTCAATGCCTCTGTTGCATAGCCCTTATTCCACATTGTCGGAACAAGCTTAAACCATACTTCTGCATTTCGATAGCGTAGCTTGACAACGCTGATATTAATTAGACCAATAAACTCCTTTCCTTCTAGAGTTTCTATATAAAAGGTATAATCCTTTCGGACATCGGATTCATGGATTTGCGCTGACCAAGCTTCCACCATTTGCGCCGTATGGGCTATTCCATCCGGAAATCCACTCGGATTAAACAATGCAGATTCAGGGTACATTAATAGGGAATGGATATTTTCCAAATCTATTTTCTCTACGGATCTGAGCTTGAGCCGTTCTGTTTTAATTTCCATTTTTAAAATTACACAAATGGCTTATTTTCTGCTGCCATTTGACACTAATAACTAAAACAATCCCAGCTGTGTGCCTGCATCGGGTAAGCGAAAAAGATCCCTTCTCAAGGATGGGAGCGTCCCATTATTCATATATTTCTTGACAGAAAGCTTGAATAAATGCTGTAAACTCTCGGCCATATGACCATCCCCTTTTATCCTCCGCCCGAAATCGGTATCGTTAATTTTTCCACCATGACAGGCTTCAATCCAATGTAATACCTTCTCAGCACGGTCAGGGTAGTTCTGATAGAGCCAATCCTTAAAGATACCACCGATCTGTCCATTGAGCCGCACGATGGTATAAGAGGCTGTAATTGCGCCCGCATCTGCCCCCGAACGAATCAGATCTGAAATCTCATCACTATTGATCCCCGGAACAATGGGTGCCATCATCAGCATGACGGGTACACCAATCCCTGTCAATCCCTCGATCAGTTTCAACCGGGCCGATGCCGTTGCAGTACGTGGTTCCATTTTCTGACGTACCTCCTCGCGCAACGAATTGATGGTTACTGCAACGGAAACCAGATTGCGTGCTGCAAGTTCACGCAAAAGATCAAAATCCCGCCGCATCAGTACATTTTTGCTGATGATAGAGACCGGATGCTGGTATTTGACCATCAATTCTAAAAGCGAACGTGTGATACCCAGCTTCCGTTCAATAGGTTGATAACAGTCTGTATTACCGGAAAGCATAATCAAATCGGGCTGATAGCTCGATTTTCTAAACTCCTGTTCGAGAAGCTGAGCGGCATTATGTTTTACCAAGATCTTACGCTCAAAATCCAATCCTGCACTAAAACCCCAATACTCATGCGAATTGCGCGCATAACAGTAAATACACCCATGTTCACAGCCCTGATAGGGATTAATGGATCTTTCAAAACGGAGATCCGGACTATTTGACTTGGAAATAATGGATTTTGGATGAGTCGGAATAAATTGTGTTTTTTCGGCCCCCAAAAACTCCTCATCCAGCCCTTCAACATGCTCCTGCACGTATTGGTTAGAAAAAAATTTGTTATTGGGATTGATCTGCGCCCCTCTACCCTTAAAATATTCTGACGAATTCATAAGTTAAAATTACTAAAATTATTAGTAGTATCAAATTAAGATTTCTCAATCTTTATAGCGGAAAGTGAATATCTTCGAATTAGAAGCCCAGATAAGTCGCATTTTAAACCAAACAAAAAATCCCTATACTGTCGTTACAGGATAGGGATTAAAATTCTTATGCTAGATCTCAGTCCAGCTTCTTATTATTTCATTAAGAAACCACCACCGAGTAGATCATTGCCTTCATAAAAAACGGCCGATTGTCCAGGAGCAATACCTTTCACATTGTGTACAAAATCAATGCGCACTTTATCGCCTTCTTGGGAGATGGTCGACAAAGCACCAGAATCTTTATAACGTACCTTTGAAATTGCTTCCATCGGTTGATCCAGTCCGGCATATTTCACAAAGTTCACATTGCGAACATAGGCATGTGACTTTTCAAGTTCGTGTTCTTCACCCAATACCACCGTATTACTTTCTGGAAGGATTTCGATCACAAACATCGGTTTACCCAAGGCAATACCTAAGCCTTTACGTTGACCGATGGTGAAATAAGGATAGCCAATATGTTTACCGACGACGGTACCATCGGAAAGGATAAAATTACCCGGACCAATTTGTTGATCCAATGTTGGCACCTTATGTCTCAAAAACGCACGGTAGTCGTTGTCAGGAACGAAACAGATTTCATAACTTTCAGACTTATTGGCCAATTCTTTTTGTCCCATATCCAAAGCCATCTGACGAATTTCCTTTTTCGTGAAAGATCCTAAAGGAAACTGCGTCCGCGCAAGGTTTTCTTGAGACACGCCCCATAGAACATAAGATTGATCTTTATTTTCATCCTTACCTTTTGATATCACATAGCGACCATTGTCGTGCATACGGATATTGGCATAGTGCCCGGTAGCGATAAATTCACAGTCCAATTTGTCAGCACGTTTCATTAAAGCCTCCCATTTGATGTGGGTATTACACAATACGCATGGGTTAGGCGTGCGTCCAGCAATATATTCTTCTACAAAATTATCAATCACAAAATCTCCAAACTCATCACGTATATCTAATATATAATGAGGGAAACCATAGTTTACGGCTAATGTACGAGCGTCATTGATACTATCAAGGCTACAACATCCGGTCTCTTTCGACGAACCACCTGCGGATGCATAATCCCATGTCTTCATCGTGATACCGATAACTTCATATCCTTGTTCGTGGAGCATGACAGAAGCAACGGAGCTATCTACCCCTCCACTCATTGCAACTAAAACTCTTCCTCTTTTACTCATCTCTAATTATTGAAATGCAAAGATACAGCTTATTCCTTTTCCTATATGTTAGTTTCTTGTAATTTTATCTCGATCAAAATCAACACGTTCGAAAAAAGTACGAAAATAATCTGCATAAAAGTTTTAGAATTCAAATTATCGGACTATATTTGCATCGCAATAGGGGAACAAACCCATAGCAAAAAAGCGGTGCCATAGCTCAGCTGGTAGAGCAAAGGACTGAAAATCCTTGTGTCCCTGGTTCGAACCCAGGTGGCACCACGCTTCAATCTGATGATCACAGATTTAAATAAAAGGTCAACTGGTGCCATAGCTCAGCTGGTAGAGCAAAGGACTGAAAATCCTTGTGTCCCTGGTTCGAACCCAGGTGGCACCACAAAAAAAGCTTGTTCATTGAACAGGCTTTTTTTGTTTTAGCTAACTGCATTTCATACAACTTCCCCTTCACCTCTGCTGTGTAGAACATGTACCATATCCCTACTACTCGATTTCGATGGGCGATGTTTTCATTGATTGAAGGACAATATCAAAAAACGATCATGGATTTTGGAAATGAACCGGAGTTGTCACTTTAAAAACCACACAAGTTTATTTTCCAAAATCCAATCGCTGCTCTGCTACGATTCAGCAATAATAGAGCGATCCAGATGCACATAGCCACCGTCCACATGTATCAATTGGCCAGTTGTATGACTTGACTTGTTAGACAGCAAAAAGACTGTTGTATCGGCGATTTCTTCTGCTGTCGTCATGCGATGCTCCAATGGAATGCGATCCGTAATTTTCTTCAAGGTCTCCTCCGGATTTGATAAGGTTTGAATCCAGGTATCGTATTGCGGAGTGGCACATTCTGCTACGATAATGGCATTTACACGAATCGAGTAAGGCAACAATTCTACAGCCCACTCGCGTGTAAGCGCATTACGTCCACCATTGGATGCCGCATAAGCCGAGGTATTTCCCTGTCCTGTTTCGCCAGTTTTGGACGAAATATTCACAATACTGCCCTTAGAAGCTTTCAATGCATCCAAAGCGTGGTGTGCCATCAGATAGTAGTGAATTAAGTTCTTATGCAGAGAAGCAACAAATTTTTCATAATTACCTGAAGCTAATCCGACACCATCATTTTGTCCGGCATTATTCACCAAACCATCGATACGGCCATATACTTCCAATGTTTTCTGGACGGCTCTTTCACAATCTTCGGGTTTAGATAACTCCGCCTCAATACAGAGTGCATCCACACCAAATTGCTTGATTTCTTCCTTGACTTTTTCATTATCCGCCTGTTTACGGCCAACAATGACCGGAATAGCCTGTTCTTTAGCTAACGCATGAACTACGGCCCGCCCGATTCCTTTTGCTCCGCCGGTAACAATAACAACTTTATCTCTTAAATGAAGATCCATAATACTTTTATTGAATGGTTTGTTTCATTGATTGTGATTAACAATCGCAACAATGAACTCGTTCTATGGTTATTGATTAATTTTATATTGACTTTATTCAGCCCATTTATCCGGCTTCATGGCCAATAAAAAACTTCAGCATGCTATTTTTCCCTTTCATAACATGCTGAAGTTTTTCTTTTTAAAGATTATACACGCGTATAGCGTTCTCTGCCCAAAATGCGTTCTTCTCTGCAGCTGTAAATTGCCCTAGTTTATCTTCAACTATGGCAATACTTTCTTCGTAAGATGCCGCCAATAGACATACAGGCCAATCTGACCCGTACATAATGCGCTCCTTTCCAAAACGTGCAAAGATATGCTCCAGATATTGTTTAAAATCATCAAGCTTCCATCCTTCCCAATCGGCCTCTGTGGCAAGTCCAGAAACTTTACATACGACATTCGGAAGAGCAGCTAGCGCATCGATAAACGTGGCCCACTCATCAAATGCCTTCGACTTGATTGGCGGTTTGGCAATATGATCCAACACAAATTGTAGATTTGGATTTTGCTGCACACAATCCAGTGTTGCTGCATAATGACGTGGACGGATGAGCAGATCATAAGTATAACCATAATCTGCCAATGCCTTCAGTCCATTTAGTATGGCAGGGCGGATAAGAAAATCAGGATCCGCTTCTCCTTCAACAATGTGACGAAATCCTTTGATGACCGTATCTGACTGATAGCTATCCAACTGTTGTCGAATATCTGCTGCTTGAAGATCAATCCAGCCCACAACGCCTTTAATAAAAGGATAATCATTAGCCAGCTGAACCAAATAAGCAGTCTCTTCTTTGGATTGATCTGCCTGAACAGCAACACTCCCTCCGAATCCATTTCGTTCAAGCACAAACTGAATATCTAAAGGGCTGAAATCACGTTTTATGACCTGCATTTCTTCGGTAATCCAACTATCTCTAATTGGGTCGAATTTCCAGAAATGCTGATGGGTATCTATACGCATAATGAAATGAAAACCTGATGAGCAATTAATTTTTTGAATACGCTACAACAGTCTGACGGGACTCCCCAAGACCATCTGCTCCTAACTCGATAACATCGCCAGGCTTCAAGTAAATCGGTGGATTAAATCCTAACCCAACACCTGCAGGTGTACCTGTTGAAATAACGTCGCCAGGCAACAAGGTCATAAATTTAGACACATATGATACCACATGTGCTACCGAAAAGATCAAATCCTTGGTATTGCCATCCTGATAAGTTTTTCCGTTTACCTTTAACCATAGACGCACATTGTTGATATCTTTGATTTCTTCTTTTGTCGCCATGAAGGGTCCCATTGGTGCGAAAGTATCACATCCTTTTCCTTTATCCCAGGTACCGCCACGTTCCAACTGATACTCACGTTCGGAAACATCATTGTGCAACACATAACCAACCACATAATCTAAGGCCTCATGCTCTTCTACATAAGAGGCTTTTTTACCGATCACGATACAGAATTCCACTTCCCAATCTGTTTTTAGAGAATCTTTAGGAATCATCACATTATCGTATGGACCTACCAACGAAGTGGTCGATTTCATAAAGATGATCGGTTCAGCAGGAATAGGTGCATTGGTCTCCTTTGCATGGTCTAAATAGTTCAATCCAATACAAACAATTTTGGATGGGCGGGCAAAAGGTGCTCCGACACGCTCGCCTTGAGGAACTTCAATCAACTTACCTTCATTTGCCTTCACAAATTCTTCTAAACGAGCTACACCATCCTCAGCAAAGAATTGCTCATTGTAATCACCACCAAATGCGCTTACATCGTAATTTACACCATCGATCTGAACACCGATTTTCTCTTTGCCTTGAGCTCCAAAACGTATTAATTTCATTTTTATAGTATTGAGATAATAGATATTTTATTTTTAGCTTTTTAATTGTTCAATTTAATAAAACCACCATCAATTGGATAGTCATTTCCAGTGATAAAGCCCGCGTCATCACTACACAGGAAAAGTGCTAATTTGGCAATTTCCTCCGGTTGTGCCATGCGGCCTATTGGCTGGCTTGCTGATAATTTTTCAAACATTTCTTCCTCTTTTCCAGGATAGTTTTTTGCGATAAATCCATCCACAAATGGCGTATGTACACGTGCAGGCGAAATGCTATTGCAACGAATACCGTATGCCATGTAATCCCTTGCAACAGACATTGACATCGCGTAAATAGCACCTTTGCTCATCGAATAAGCAAAACGATCCGTGATACCAACCCATGCAGCGATGGATGCTAGATTAAGGATTGCTCCAGAACCCTGCGCTTTCATCATCGGCACGATAGCATGCAATGCATTATAAGCGCCCTTAACATTCACATTAAAAACACGCTCAAAATCTTCTGATTGACAATTTTCCAAATTACCAACATGAGCAATACCTGCATTATTTACTAAAATATCAATTTTTCCGATATTTTGTGCTATAGCAGTAATTTCTTGCTGGTCAGTTACATTACAACGATTAAACACAGCCTGACCACCCAAAGCCGAGATCTCATCAACCACAGCATTACCACCGTCTTCATTCAAATCCAGAATATGAACTTTTGCTCCTTCTGCAGCAAATTGCAGACTGATCGCACGGCCTATCCCACTACCACCACCGGTAATTACAGCTACTTTTTGTTCTAATTTTCCCATTGTTATTTAATTGTTAATGTCAATACCAAATCTGCTTCATCTGTCGATGTTGGCAAATCCACGCGTAGACTATTGTTCTTATGACTAAACTTAATCTCTTTCTTTCCGATAAATGTGCTTACTTTTTTCACCTGATAAGGCAGGTTATTGATCAACAATTCCTTTTTATCCGTTTTAAACACATGTAGATACACCTGATTTCCTTTTTTTGTCAACGCATAATCGTCTGTTGGCGACACCGCTCCCCCCTCTGTTCCATAGATTGTTTCACCATACACCGATAGCCATTTTCCAAGTTCTTTCAAACGCTCCTGTTGATAGTCCTGAATCTCACCGTTCGGCATCGGACCTACATTGAGCAATAAATTGGAACCATGACCAGCTGCCTTGACCAGGTATTTCAACACTTCCTGAAATGATTTTCGTGTCCGATCTTTCAGCTCAAATCCCCACGATCCTGCAATTGTTCCACATACTTCCTTCGGCAATTTCCCAACATCATGCGCTTTCGTGCCGAACCCAGTGGTATTCTCCCCAGGTAAATCACGTTCGAACATCTGAAAATCTTCACCTTCAAATGGTGCCAAATGGTGATTGTTACCGACCAAACATTGCGGCTGTAACTTATGAATCAATTCATAGATTTCTTTGAAATGCCAATCTTCATTGGGCTTGTCCCAATGACCATCAAACCAAATCCCATCGATGTTGCCATAATTGCTCAACAGCTCCGTTAATTGGCTTTTCATAAACTGGACATAATGATTCCAATCCCCTTTTGTTGAATCGCGGCCCGCAATGCCGCCGCCCGTTTTACCAACGGGTAAATAATCATCCCGGTGCCAATCTAAAAGTGAATAGTAGAACATCACTTTTATCCCTTCAGCATGGCAAGCTTCCACCAACTCTTTCACAATATCGCGTTTGAAGGGCGATTTCTTCACCACGTTATAATCCGAAATCTGGCTATCCCACATCGAAAACCCATCATGATGTCTTGTGGTAAAGGTGATATACTTTGCTCCGGCTTGTTTAAATAACTTCGCCCATTCTTTCGCATTGAAGGAAATTGGATTGAAAAATTTAGGCAGCAATGCATATTCATCCAAACTGATATTTTGGTTGTTCATGACCCATTCACCATCCCCCAGCACACTATATACCCCCCAATGGATAAAAACTCCAAACCGAGATTGTTCAAACCATTCCCTATTTTTTAGATTTTCGGGACTCGGTTGATAATGTTGCTGGCTATAGCTCGCGGATATGGATCCCATCAGCAAGGCCAAACCACAGATTACATGTTTAAGTTTCATATGTAAATAATTAGTTGTCATGGATTTTCAATAAATTCATTATACTCAACTACAATGAAACACCTCTGCGCCATGGAATGAAATCGTCTTGCCCCAACAATACCGCCTTGGGTTTAATTTCACCCGAAGCAACTTCTATCACATAATCCAAAATACGGTGTGCAGCCTCCTCAATAGTCTCTGTACCTTCGATAATGGTACCACAGTTCAGATCCAGGATATCGGGCATTTTCTCAAAAGTTTTGGTATTTGTTGAAAGTTTCACAACCGGTGTAATCGGGTTACCTGTAGGTGTACCTAGGCCCGTCGTAAACAAGACGATATTGGCACCTGCGGCCACCTCTGCAGTGGTACTTTCCACATCATTGCCAGGAGTACATAGTAAGTTTAACCCCGGACCGTTGGCCAATTCAGGATAATCAATCACCGCTGCAACAGGTGAGGTTCCTCCTTTTTTGGCTGCCCCTGCAGACTTAATCGCGTCAGTAATTAAGCCATCACGAATATTTCCCGGAGAAGGATTCATATAGAAACCCGAGCCATCAGCTTCGGCTTTTGCATTATAAGTACGCATCAGCGACATAAAACGTTCCGCAGTTGGCTCATCGATACAACGATCACTCAACTCCTGTTCTACGCCACATAATTCAGGGAACTCCGCCAGAATCACCGATCCGCCTAAAGTCACCAAAATATCCGACACAAAACCGAGCGCAGGATTGGCAGAGATACCCGAGAATCCGTCCGAGCCACCACATTCCAGTCCAATACACAATTTGTCCAATGTGGCTGGTTTGCGCTCATTTTTATCAGCTTGCATCATCCCCGCAAAAGTTGCCTTAATAGCCTTTTGCATAAGTTCCTTTTCAGTTCCTTCTTTCTGCTGCTCGAAAATATATAGCGGGCGATCAAAACCCGGGCTTCGCTTTTCAATTTCCGCCTTCAGAATAGAAGCCTGCGCATGCTGACATCCTAAACTCAATACGGTTGCCCCCGCAACATTCGGATGGGTAATATAGCCAGCCAAAAGACCGCATAAAGCATCCGAATCCATACGCGTTCCACCGCATCCCATCTCATGATTCAAAAACTTGATTCCATCGACATTTTTGAATAGGCGTTCCTGCTCACTAGAAGTCGAATTAGCAAGTAGATCCTGACTAAGGATCGCATTTACATCAGCACCGGACTTATATAAGCCGATGAGATCTTCTACTTCAGAGATGTAATTATTCGCTTTTACTTTATAGCCCAGCTTTTCCTCAAATGCAGCCTTCAAGGTCAATACATTTCTGTTTTCACAAAAAACTAATGGAATAACCAACCAGTAATTGGCCGTTCCAACAGTCCCATTTGAACGATGAAATCCATTGAACGTTTTATCTTTAAATGCAGCAACATCAGGTTTTGTCCAAGCTGTCTTACGGTTGCCCATTCTAAAATCTTCCGATGCATGGCGCAAGTTTTCGGTGGTAATAAGTTCCCCTTCAGCTAAGGGAGTATTCAATTTCCCTACCAGAACACCATACATCAATATCTCTGTATCTTGTTCCATTGGCTGGATCGTGAATTTATGTTTGGCAGCAACAGCTTGCTTTAATGTAAATTCCTTACCTTCAAAAACAATCGTTGTTCCCTCAGCCAAGTCCTGTAATGCAACAAGGACATTATCCATTGGATGGATCTGTAAATAGCGCTGTATAGCCATAATTATACTAATTCAAATATTTTTGTCATCATTACCCATTTCTCTCCTGGCTTTGCCCCCGGAATAGCCGCCTGATATTTCCACATCAGCTGTTCCCATTCCTGAACTTTTTCATTAGCAGCATCCATAGCTGATTTTTTCTCAAATGAAAAATCTTCACCCACCTCCATGTTCATAAACAATCTATTTTCAAAACGATAGATCTCCATCTGCAGAATACCTGTATCCAGAATCGAGCGTTTTATTTCCGGCCACACTTCGCGGTGGTAATCCTCATATTCCTTGATCAATTGTGGATCGTCCACAAGATCCAAGGCCATGACATATCTTTTCATTACTAACTAATTAATGTGATTTAAGATTTTCCGTTTCCGCAATACTGACATTTCTATTTTGGAAAGCAAACAACAAGACAACAATAAAACAAACCAATGGTACAAAATAGCCATATTGGAAATGTCCCGTTTTATCGGAGATAAAACCTAATATTGGAGGCAATAAAGCGCCGCCAACAATAGACATGACGATCAAACTAGAAGCAGATTTCGTATCGGCACCGATACCTTGTACACCAAACGCAAATATTGTTGGAAACATAATGGACATAAAAAACGCAATGCCAATCAGCGCATATAGGGTCTGAATACCTGATCCGAAGATGACAAATAGGGATAGAACGATCGCTATAGCGGAATAGATGATCAGAAGCTTGGATGCTGATACAAAACGCATAAAAAATGTACCGATAAACCGGCCCAACATAAAAGCCAATCCAGCGAACCCAGCATAATCGGCACCATCCTTACCCGATATTCCGGCAGCTTCTGTTGCATATAATACGAGGAAACTTAAAATACAAACTTGCGCTCCGACATAGAAAAATTGAGCCACCACTGCCCAACGCACATTTTTATGACGCAACGCGTGGAAAAAACCGGCTCTACCTTCTTCCTCAGCATCTTTGATATCAGGCAATCTGGTAAAGAAAAACAACGCAGCAATCAATAAGATCAATATCCCTAGTACCACATAAGGCAATTTCACAGCAGCTGTTTCCGACTGAATATACGCCATCTTTGCCTGCTCAGCCATTTGCGCCAGTTCTTCCTGTGATTTGGGTTCATGGGATAAAATAAATTTTCCCCCAAAAATCGGAGCAACAAAGGCTGCTAACCCATTAAAGGACTGCGCAAAATTAAGTCGCTGTGCCGACGAAGCTGGATCTCCCAAAATCGCTACATACGGATTTGCAGCAGTTTCCAGAATGGTAAGACCACAGGCTACAACGAACAAAGCCCCCAAAAAGAAAACATAACTTATCGTATTGGCCGCAGGTACAAAAAGAAAACAGCCAATGGCAAAAAAGATCAATCCGATCAAAATACCGGCTTTATAGCCATATTTTTTCATGATAATTCCAGCAGGAATCGCCATCACAAAATAAGCGATAAATACAGCCGAATCGACTAAGGAAGCCTGAAAATGGGATAAACTAAACGCATTCCTCAAATGCGGAATTAAGATTGGATCAAGGTTATGAATAAATCCCCAAAAAAAGAACAAGGATGTCACCAAAATCAAGGCAAATGCGTAACTCTTTTTATTCGTCATATTTTTCAAATGGTTATAAATAGTTATTTAATGTAAAATAAGCTTAAAAATGCTAGACAATATTCAAGTATATTATCAAATTATTAAGCTATATTACCATAGCTAAACTGAATTATGTAACTTTACTGCATATATTTCATAATTATGAAAGCACAACTGCTTCATTTAAATAGCAATCTTGAGCATTCGTTCAACGCGAGAAGAGACAATACGCCCCAATACCATAATCTTTGGCATTACCATGAAGAACTGGAATTAATATATTTTGCCAAAGGCTCAGGCACCCAATTTATTGGCGATAGTGTCCGCCGCTTTGAATCAGGCGATATTACCCTTGTTGGTTCAAACCTGCCTCACTATTGGTTATTTGACGAGATTTATCTTCAAGAGGAAGAAGCAGAAAGCGCAGATATTCGTGTAATTCATTTTAAGGAAAACTTTTGGGGAAATGATTTCATTAATTTACCTGAAAATAAATCCATCAAAGACCTTACACGTGTATCCAAAAGAGGGATTTCATTATTGGAGAGCAGCCGACTAAAAACTGTGCAATTAATTGACGCTATCTTGGCAGCAACAGGTACCACACGTATTATTCATTTATTAGAAATCTTACAATTTATTTCGGCCGAAGAACAACATGATCTGTTAACGAGCCCCACTTTTACCATCCAGCTGCAAGATCAGGACGCCAACCGAATGCAGATTGCCATGCAATATATCGGTGAAAATTATCGCGACCAGATACGACTGCAGGAACTTGCTTCCCTAACGGGAATGACCCCCAATTCGTTCTGCCGCTATTTCAAATCACAAATCGGAAAAACACTCTTTCAGTTTCTGATCGAAATGCGTGTGAAGACAGCCTGCAATTTATTAATAGAAAACAAACAGATGGTGAAGCAGATCTGCTTTGAATCAGGTTTTCAAAACTTTTCGAGCTTCCATAAATACTTCAAAAATGTAACTGGCACTACACCGCTCAGCTTTCAGCGATCAAAAACTTAAGACAATTTTACCCAATAAGCTTGAATCTTCCATCAATCGATGGGCTTCAGCAGCCTCCGCAAAAGGAAGCACACGGTATAAAGTAGGTTTGAAATCGCCAACGCTGAGCTTCGGCCATACTTGAGACCAAATATCATCCCGTAGCACTTGCTTAAATTCACGGTCTCTCGCCCGCAGCGTACTTCCCGTTAAAACAATCCGTTTCTGCATTAATTTGAGCAAGTTTAACTCGACTCTTGCGCTTTCCATCGCATTAATGTAAACCAATCGACCATCAGGGTTCAATAGATTGATATTTTTCTCAAAATATGATCCGCCAATACTATCTAAAATAACATCAACTCCCAAAGGCTTCAGCGCCTCCAGAAAATCCTCCGTTTTATAATTTATTGTTTTACTGGCTCCCAATGATTTACAAAAGCTAGCCTTTTCAGATGAGCTGACTGTCGTATATACTACCGCACCAAACAAGGTCGCTAACTGAATGGCCGCACTGCCAATCCCTCCAGCACCACCGTGCACCAAAAAATGATCGTCGGCCTGCAACTTACCCCTTCGAAAGACATTATCCCAGACCGTAAAAACGGTCTCGGGCAGTGAGGCTGCCTCCGCAAAACCCAAATGGTCGGGAATAGGTAAACAATGTCCCTGATAGACTTTCGCATAGGAAGCATAGCCACCACCGGCAACAAGCGCACATACACGATCACCAATAGCCCAATCGACCACATCCTTCCCTTTAGCGACTACAATCCCTGCTATTTCCAAGCCCGGTATTCGCCCATCTACACCGGCTGGTGCCGGATAGTTACCTTTACGCTGAAAGACATCAGGTCTATTCACTCCTGCAGCCTTTACTTCCACCAAAACTTCAAGTTCACCGATCTGCGGCATCTCCACATCGCGGACTTCCAAAACTTCCGGTCCCCCCGGTTCAGTAATAATGACGGCTTTCATCATGATTTTTTTGGGTATTTCTGTAACCTTATATTCAGCGAAAGCATAAAATAACGAGCCAGACGATTGTTCCGAACATCTAAAATATCATTTCCCACCACGGCACGTGAAATACCAGTATTCTGATTCATCAGATCGAATCCCTGAAATCTCAACATCCCCAAGTTATTCCTTCCAAAAGTATATTCCATATAGGCATTGATTATCGTCGGATTAATATTGTTCCATGAGCTCGAATAACCCGCATTAAATTTTTGAGAAAGCTCAAGTCCCATGGTAAAATGTTTCCCTAAATAAGCTTTAGATCCCAACCCAACAATCCCTGAATGTGCCGTGATATTATCTTGTACAGGCCAGTCAAATGTCGCCCTGTTTAAAGAATAGTTTCCATTTAATTCGGCTTCAAAGATATCACTCCAGGTATAGCGGAATTGAAGAGCCTGTGTTAACAAAAAGTGTCCACCAAAGCTCTTTTTATCATTGACATAGGAAATATTATTGTAATAATCTGCATTACCATTCAAGCTCATCTGCAAATTATCCGACAATAAAGAAGCTGTAAACAAATAATAGCTCTTAATATCATAATAACCTTCTGTATTGCGATAGGTCGTTTTCTGTATCGTTGAATTAGGTTCAATTGTCCGGTTTGCTACAATCTTGTCATTTACCAAATTAAAAGCCAGACTCGCTTCTAAATATTGCCCTCTTCGTGTAATGGACTTCCGATACTTTGAAACAATACTATGTGCAAATTCGGATTTCAAATCCTTATTTCCGATCACAATATTTTGTGTGTTGGTATTATCCACCACAGGCTGTATCTGATAGAAGCTAGGCTGGTTATTACGTCCATAATAGTCCATGGAAAGATCCTCTTCTTTGGTAAACTTCCATTTCAATCCAGCAGAAGGCACGAGGTTAACATTTGAATAGGAGGTTTTTATCAGTTTGTCCGTTGAACTTCCCGTTAATTCGGAAGGCTGAACAGCAAAACCGAAGTTCACTTTCACTTTCTCGCTTAAATCTTGCCGATAAATCATGCCGACTTTATTGCTAGCAAAGGAATAGTCGTACTTCAAACTGAGGGAGTCTACCAGTATGGGGCCGTTGTTAAAATTATTGTTATTATCAAAAGTGGAGCGGCGAGCATCAATTTTGGTATAGTCGAAATCGTAATTAATCTCCAAGGTACCACCTAAATCAACAGGCTCCACCAACGACAACCGACTTTGGATATTTTTATTTTCATTGCTGGAATGGACCATTTGATTCAGATAAGTCTCTGTTATTTTTGGCACATTCGTGCTACTGTCGATCGCTCTATTAAAATCGCGCACTTCCTCATCTTTATCCAGGGAATTAAAATCCGTATGCAATGTATAAAGTACTTTCCGCCCCGGTTTAGTAAAACTTCGCACGTAAAAAAGATCTAAAGCCGCTGCAGGACTTTCTGTACTATTGGCCGCGCCATAGTTTCCCGTACTGCTCAACCGATTATTTTGAATCCTTCTATCTTTTAACGTATTGCTGGTCGAATTGGTCCAAGATAGTTTGGGTGATATTTTAAGCTGATCTTTGGGCGACAGCTTCATATCAAAATCCCAGTCCATTTTATGTATACGATCGATTGATTTTATCTTGTAGTCTTCATAATTACTAATCAAATTATTCGCTGCTTTGCCGTATCCATATATCGATTGTAATAAGGAATTTCCCTGGATATAATTATTGCGCTGCGTAAAGGAATATTTACCGCTTGCTGTTACCGTTTTAGAAAGTGGACTAGAGAAACTCCCCCCGACAGATCCGATTTTATTGACCCCATCCGTTGGATCCGCAAAGTCGGCTAGCTCGCCCATTTCCCGTTCCCGCTCCCCTCCATTGGGAGAGCCGAAAGAAAAGAGATTGGTATTCGTATTATTCACCGATGCGATAACAGAGTACTCTTTACCGTCATTGAAACGATTCAGCCCAGCACTCCCCAAATAACGATCTACCGAACCACCGCCAAGCGTAGCTTGACCAAAAGTAATTTTCTTCTTATCATCTTTGAGCACGATATTCAGGACTTTTTCGGATTCAGCACTTTTAATTCCTTTTGCGGTCGCCTCATCACCATAAAAATCAATAACCTGTACACTTTTCACAAAATCTGCAGGAAGATTACGTGTAGCAGTGAGCACATCGCCACCAAAAAATTTTTTTCCATCCACCTTAACAGAGGATATGGGCTTACCGAAGGCATAGACAGAACCATCACGGGAGACCTGTATATTGGGCAATGCTTTAAGAGCCTCTTCTAAGAGTGCCCGACGATCAAATTGAAAGGCATCTAGGTTAAATTGAACAGTATCCTGCTTATATACAATGGGTTTATATTTCAGTACAACAACTTCTTTTAAAAGAGATACATGGGGAAACATGGTCAATTTTCCGACATCCAATTTAGCTGTCGTGCTATTATATAACGGATAACTACGCTCCAATATACTTAAGCCCAGCTGGCTACAGCTAATACGAATATCATTACCGAGTACACGACTAAAATGAAAATAACCTGTTGCGGAAGTGGATGAGAACAAGGTATCGCGAGAACTCGTCAGATGAACACTGACGCCATTTAAGGGCCTTCCTGCAGTATCTACAACAATTCCATAAACTTCTTTTTTTGACACCTGCCCTAAAGCGCTTTTGGGTAAAAAAAACAAGTTCGTTATAGCTAAAAAAAGTACTAACCGGATAATATTCCCGCCCCTTAGTTCCATCAAATAGACTTTGCAATAATACAATTCAATATAAGAATTCTTAAGCTATTAACGTAAAAAGTTGTGATTTTGTATATAAAAAAACGAGCTGTTTTCTCAACAGCTCGTTTTTTACACTATTTTTTACAATTTATTATTCACCCGCAAAGGCAACCTTAACGAGGTGTTTGTCAATTTCCCAACGACCAGTACCGTCTTCACCAATCACATCGAACAACTCAAGGATACGTCTTGCAACAAACTCCTCTTCTACTTGCTCTTCCAAGAACCATTGTACAAAATTAAAAGTAACATAATCCTTCGCTTTAGCACATTTATCGGCGATGTTGTTGAACTGTTCAGTAACAAACATCTCTTGTTCCAATGTTTGTTCAAAAACGCCACGGAACGATTCAAAATCTTGAGGGATACCTGTAACTTCCGGAGAAATTGCACGACCACCGCGGTTGTTGATATAATTGAAAAGCTTCAACATGTGCTCACGCTCTTCGTTGGATTGCTTCGCAAAAAATTCTGAAGCATTTTCCAAACCTTGATCATCACACCATGAAGACATTGCCAAATATAAGGCTGAAGAATGAGCTTCAACTTTAATTTGTGCATTCAATATATTTTCGATCTCTTCTTTCAAAGAAGATTTTAATTTCAATAAATCTTTCATATTTACCTTAAGTTTAATTTCTAAAATATCAACAGGTGAAACACATTATCACCTTATTACACTACAAAGATACAGTAGATCTTCAAAATCTGTATCAAGAATATGCAATACAAATTCAGTCTAAATTAGACATGGAAACCGCAACTTGTTTAGAATCAATACAATTACAAATACGTAATATTGATACTTTCAATAAGCGATAAATTAAAACAATAAGTGGCTTAAAGGCCTAAAAATCATTGAATGTCAATAAAACCAGAGGACGGCCTCATTGACACTTATTTAAATTAAAATTAAATAAGGTCTTTCCAAACAAAAAGCGGTGTACATCACAGACGTACACCGCTTTTTTCAATTCGTTTATATGTATAGCCTTATGCAAAAACTGCAAATGGCGAAACCTGCAAACAAGTTCTAACGACGCTATTCAGTTCCATCATAAATTTAGCGCCATCTAACAATTCGCGCAACTGAAGTACTTCCTCTACAGCTAAGATGAAACATCTTTCCGTACGGAAAGGCATGATGATTTCAAAATCCGATGAACGTGTTGTATCGTGAAGCATGTGCTCAACATCAATCGCATCGATACGTTTCTTAAACTTCAAAAAATCCGATACCGAGAAAGAGGTTGTTTCATTATTATATTCCAACCAGAAACAATTTTTGCGGCTACATTGATAGACTGTACCCGCTGTGGTTGAAAAAACTTCCTCAACATTTGCTAACGGACAAACCAATTCTGACATTTCTATTTCCCTTATCATTTAAATCGATCAAAAATAAATATTATTTATAATCAATCCAAGTAAAACAGAAGATTATTTTGATTTAATATAAATAAGCCTACCAACAACTCATGCAAAATAAATCCTTCCTAATTTCGCACGCTCCAAATTTTGAAAACCGACTGACGTTTTTTTCTGACCAATCACCACAAAAAAGGAGGTCAGTAGCAACTGACCTCCTGTATGTATTTCTATATTTTAATAGTTATTAATCGTATTCTTCTTCCTCTTCTTCTTCCTCTACGGCAAGAACTTCATTACGCCCATTGATAACTGTATTTTTCGTCTTTGTTTTATGTTTGTTAATCTGTCTACGCAAGGATTCTACAGCAATATCTGTCGCCTCCTCAAAGCTTTTCGCTTGCCCTTTCGCAAAAAGCTGGCTTCCCGGGATATTCAATTTAATTTCTGAAATTTTATTTGCCTCATCATCGACATTTTCCAATCGCAGGTAGCATTCGCCCCCAATAATGGAATCCAAAAACTGCTCCAATTTTCCTGTTTTCTTTTTGATAAACTCGATTAGCTTTTGATCAGCAGTAAATCGAATGGATTGCACAGTAATGTTCATTTTTCCTCCTTTTTTTAAGCTTTTGGATGAGCTTGTTTATAAATTGACTTCAATCGTTCTGCTGAGTTATGCGTGTACACTTGTGTTGCCGCAAGCCCTGCATGCCCCAGCAGCTCTTTAATTGCATTTAAATCCGCCCCATTGTCCAACAGGGCCGTTGCGAAAGTATGTCTCAAAATATGAGGACTTCTCTTACCTTGAGTAGAAATCAGCGTCAATTGCCGATGTACAATATCATAGATCAGCTTGGCATATGCCGGCTTTCCTTCTTTCGTAACGATTAGTAAGCTGTTATTAGTATCAACAAATTGCGTCGCCTTTTGTTGCAAATAGTTTTTCAATTCTTTCAATAAAAGATTATTGATCGGAACCAAGCGTTCTTTGTTCCTTTTACCTAATATAAGAATATTTTTATTAAAAAAATCGATATCCTGCTCCTTAATTTTCAACAATTCGGCCAAACGAATCCCGGTACCGAACAACAATTCCATAACCATATAATCGCGACAGGATTCAAATCCATCCTGCTCCTGTTCCATTTGATCCAATAAACGCACCAGCTTTTCCTTTTCAACGACTACAGGTAGTTTTTTAGCAGTTTTTAACGCTTTAATGAGCGTCATGGGATTTTTCGCGATACACTCTTCTCTTTGCAAAAATTTAAAATAAGTTCGCATTGAAGACATACTCCGGTTGACTGAACTTGCATTTTTTCCGGACTCTACCATTTGCGCGAAATAATGACGTAAATCACGGTATACGATATCCTGCACAGTCAGTCCCTCACGATCCAAAAAAGACTGGAACATCTCCAGCTCATGCTTATAGGCAATAACCGTATGTTCTGAATACCTTTTTTCAATCTGCAAAAACCGAATAAACTCCTTTTCCAACATATTTTCCCTTGCTATATAGCTTAAATTACAAACTTAAAAGCACAAAAAAAAGGGAAAAGCATTGCTTTTCCCTTTATATTTTAAAATTCTCAGCGAATCAATTAGTTAGCTACATCTTGATTCAAAGATTGTTTGTAAATCGCTTTTTTCACTTGAATGCGACGAGTTACAGATCTCTTTTCGTAAGCTTGACGTGAACGCAACTCTCTTAAAACTCCAGTTTTTTCGAATTTCTTTTTGAAACGTTTCAATGCTCTATCTAAAGATTCTCCTTCTTTTACATTTACGATAATCATGCGTTATATATACCTCCTTTCGCCGCTTTTAAATTTAAAGTGGGACAAAGGTAAGCTATTTATTTTTAAAAAGGAAAACAAAATTATTTTTTATAACAATTCGAATTCTTCCAACAAAATTCTTAGCGGTTTCTCCTTCGTACACAATGCCGTATGCCAACCCAATTGTTTTGCTGTCGCCAGATGTTGAGGACTATCATCAATAAATAAAGTCTCCGCCGGATCCAATTGTTGCTCTTGCATGACTAATTCAAAAATCTCCGCATCAGGTTTGCGCATCCCTACCAAATGAGAGTAATAGGTCTTTTCAAAAAAACCTTCATTGTCGGCAACACCATATTTCTCATGAATATCATTCATACAATAGGCATAATGAATTGCATTGTTGTTACTTAACAAAAAGGTACGGTATCGATCTTTCAACTGGACTAAAATCTCATGATTTCCCTGTGGTACACCGATCAGTAAACTGTTCCAGGCCGTATCAATCTGTGCGTCCGTCAGTGCTGGATTTTGGGTTAATTCTCTTATCCCCTCACGAAATTGCGTCGAATCAATTTTTCCTTTATCAAAATTATCAAAAAGTGCACTTTGACCATGATGTCCAAATACGGCATCAACATTTTCTATACCTAACTGAGTAAAAGCATCTTTCAATTTTACAAAGTCGATCATAAAGATCACATTCCCATAATCAAGAACAATATTTTTAATTTTTTCCATCGAATTATTTTGAAATATCGATACAAATATCGATAATTGCATCGTCAAAACGGCACAACAGCTGTTTAAATTGACAAAACAAAAGACCTGCTCCTATAGCTCAGTCGGTTAGAGTAGAAGACTCATAATCTTTTGGTCCCTGGTTCGAGCCCAGGTGGGAGCACAGAACAAAAAAGTCGCTTTTCTATATAGAAAAGCGACTTTTTTCGTTTCTACGCATCATTTTCCTACGATGTAAAGGTCTAGGAGAATCACACCATTTCGGCCCGTTTTGCATAGTTTTTTATTGAACTTCACGTAAAAAGATATCTAACGGGATTTTTCACCTGCTAAAGAAAAAACTATAGCAACCGTCAGCGCAAAAGTTTATGAACACCACAAGAAATCAGATGGTACCTACGACGTGGAAATAATACCTTTTCTGTAAAGTTTACACTATATTAGCACCTTAGATATTCGATCAATTCAAACCTATTTCCGAATGGATCTCGAAAAAAACATCGTTCTCGACCATCTATCTTGGACGAGTATTTTACGATTATATTCTGATTCTTCAAAAATAATTTAGCATGGGATAAGTCGAAAACTTCAAACGCAGGATGTATATCAGAATTTGTTTGATGGTACTTTTCTTCACGAATATGAAGCTGGATATCTCCGATTTCAAACCAAATAGCCCCCCTGGGATGATTACCAAGGATTTGATTCAAACGCAATATCTCAGCATAAAACCTTTGCGCTGAAGCTAGCCCGCCTAAAGGAACACTTATGAGTATATGATCTACACGTTTAAATTTGATCATTAGTGTATTTTTAAAACATTGGCCAACGCTGAATGCATAACAGAAGGCTCGACGTCCATATCCATCCAATATTTAATTGCTATTCTGCCTTGATTAACGAGCATACTAAGACCATTTAAAACGCTACATCCCTTTTCTCGAGCGGTTCTTATAAAATGAGTATCTGGGGGATTGGGTATAACATCTGCGATAATCATCTCCTTTCCGATAAGATCAAATTCAATATCGAGTTTTTGATCCACATTGGGAAACAGCCCTACACTAGTTGCATTGATCAAAATATTCGTTGATAATTTTATCTTATACCTTCCTTCCCAACAGTTAAATAACGCGTTAGTTTTAGTATTACTATTTATCAGATCGGCAAGTTCTTCACCTTTAGATTTGTCCCTATTTACAATAATAATTGTATGGGCTCCCGCTAACGCCAATTCAACTGCAATTGCGCGAGCAGCTCCTCCAGCACCAAATATTGTAATACACTTGTCCTTAGGATCTTCAATAATTTCTAGCGCTTTTAAAAATCCTTTTCCATCTGTATTCTCACCTATCCAAAGGTCCCCCCTTCTAACTACAGTATTAACCGCACCTATCAATCGTGCAGAGCCTCCTAATTCATCAAGATATGGAACGACCGCTATTTTGTGTGGAATAGAACAATTGAAACCAATCCATCCCATGGCTTTTGCTCCTTTGATAGCATCTGCCAGATGCATAGGCTCAACCTCGCAATTCAGATAACGAGCGTTGATACTGTGATATCTATAAGCTGCTTCAATCATCATTACAGTTGGATTCTCAGAAGCTGGTTTGGCAAAAGAGCCCGTAATAAAAGGCAAAAAATCAATGTTATCTTGCATAAATGTGAAATAAAGTAATTGATACAAAATGATAAATCTTCTATTACAAAGATTGCATATTACCGGCGCCACGCCCAGGTATATTTAAAGGTATTTTTTGTATTTTTATCGTAAGCACTTTTTAAAATGAAGAAAATACAGTTTGATCAACTCGTTATTCATGATTATGAAGAAAAGACTTTTCATTTACCCCTTCATAGCCATACTTATTATGAACTGGTTTATATCCACAAAGGTAGTGGCATTCATTTACTGAACAATAATAGGTTTCAATATGGGGAAGGAGATCTGTTTATAATAAGTCCAGAAGACGAACATTATTTTGAGATAAACAAAAGTACTCACTTCACATTTATAAAGTTCACAGACGCATATCTGTCAGAACACTCACTGCATACAGTAGATAATTTCAATTTATATGAACCTGTCCGAATAATGAAGAATAAGTTATTAAAGGAAGTGAAATTAAAAATAGATGAACCTTCCAATGCTATACTTCGAAATATTATTGAGAATATAGTATTGTACAAATTTTCGAAGGATATCTCTCGTTCAGCGCTCATATTTTATCAGATACGATCTATCTTAGTCTTAATTAGCGAAGCTGCTGCTAAACTTCATATAAGAATTGACAATGGTCAGCCCGGTAAAGAAGAGCTCATTTCCTTCATACATCAACATATCTACCAACCGTCAATTATTCAGATTAAAAACATCGCCGCTCACTTCTCTATTGCGAATAGTTATTTCAGTGATTATTTCAAAAAAAAGTTTGGTATAAGTTATCGAAATTATGTCAACGAATACCGCATAAACTTAATTCAAACTCGATTAACTGTTCCGACCGTTTCACTATCGCAGATCGTATATGAATTTGGTTTTACCGATGAAAGTCATTTAAACAAATTTTTTAAAAGCCATAAAGGTCTGACCCCAAAAGTATATAGAAATTTACACCTTGAAAATACAGTCTTGATCTCTCCAATCGCAGATTCAATACCTCAAATAAAAGTAGCCAAATAACTCTGACTCTCTGATCAATCGTACTTTGATATTAACAACTATTGAGTTTCGTAGTTTTTATCGCAAATTTTGTAACTGAATTATTTTAGTATAAAGCCATTCCATTCAGGAGCGAATTAACTGGTCATCGATTTTCCAATCTCTTTGGCCAGTACTTTTAAATCTCCAAGTAGTAAAAAACGCCAATTTAGTCTACAATCTCTGATCAGATCATGTTTAATTGTTGTCCATGTGACTTATCCAAGGATCATCCCTTCCATAATCGGTTGGTATTTCCGACGATTCAATCTGCAGCGTCCCTCCCTTTCTAAGCTCTTCATGTGTGATCCATAACCTCTTCAAATCCCTTCCATTCAACTTAATCGATTTGATATAACGCGTTTTGTCGCTTCGATTCGGCACCTCAATGGTCAGTGGATTCTCTTTATTTTCCAATCTGATTTGATCAAAAAATGGCACGCTGATATAAAAAATAGGTTCCCCGACCAAAGGTTGTTGCAATCCGATCGCAGAAAGCACCCACCAGCTCGACATAGCACCAGCATCGTCGTCCATGGTTCTTACAAAGGCTTTAGGCTCATTTTTATAGATCCGGTCGATATGTGCTCCGATTCCACGACTGTTGTCATTAAAGTAATATTGTATGATGGTGTCCAATGCAATTCGATGTATCCACTCCTGATAGCGCCAAGGGGTTTTACTCGCATTATATAAGGTCAGCGATTGCATATCCGGTTCATTCGCCCTATTGAAATAATAACCGTCATAAAACTCATCCAGTTGCTGTGTGAAATTTTCTTCACCACCTGCTAGCTTTCTTAATCCCATAACATCAAAAGGTACATTCCAACGATATTGCCTAATTGTTCCCTGATACATATCCCGTGCCGACATACGGTCGACATCCCGTTTGGTCAGGTCTTTAAAATCTTTATTCCAAATTGCCTGATATGATTTTGCTCGCTCCAGATAGGTTTTGCTGTTCTGCGGAAAAAGCTTGGACATTGCCCACATATCATAACATGCTTCAAGGTACTTGTCCGGTTTCTTAAAATCATAGCGCAGGGTATCGTGTATTAACGAATCTTTTATTCCATCAATATCGACCCGATATCCTTTCTTGACCGCATCCAAAAGAACGACAGCGGCATGTTCTGTCCGGACCGAATTTGCTGGTTCATGAGCTCCTGCAAAGTCAAATTTCCCATAACGGTACAGGTCTGCAATCGAGGAGACAACGCCCTGATACATTTCAGTATCTATCAGCTCCAAAAGCGGTAGTTGTGTTTTATAATTGTCCCAAATTGCCCATCCATGATAACGTGTTTCTTTGGAACGATGTATTTTCCCGTCTGTTCCCCTAAAATTTCCCTGCTCATCGCTGATAACAAAAGGAGATTGTAAACTGCGGTAGAGCAAGGAATAGAATAAATCTACCTTATCCGAATCGCCCTTTACCTGCAGTACCGACAGGGCAGTTTTCCAACGATCAGCTGCACGTTTTTTTACCGTTGAAAAATCTAGCTTATCATATTCTGCAAGTGTCTTTCTTGCGTCCTGTTGATCCACAGCCGAAAATGCAATATTGACATCTGCTATAAGGCTTTCCTCCTTCAGGTCTACCCAGATTTTGTTCCCCTCCTTTCGCCATCCGCTCGCTGTAGGAATTTCCAGCGCATAATAAATGGTATATGTTCCCACATGGCAGGTCGTTTTTGCACGTACTTTACCGAATAGCAGATTACCCTCCTGTGTAAATTCATTGTCAACAAAAGCGCCATTGAAAGCATGCCCCAAATCAATAAAAAAACCTTTTCTACCCACGGGAAAAGTATATTGTTCACGACCAAAATCATTATTCACAGCCACTTCAACTTGAATACCCTCTGCGGTTTTTAAAGCATAATACCCAGGTTGGGCATGCTCGTCAATTTTATTCAGCGGCTTTATATCATTTTTTATAAATGGTCTAATAAGGATCAGTCCACCACTGCCCATACAACCTACTCCCTCAAGGCGATTGTGTGTAAAGCCTTTAATTTCCTTGGCAAGATGCTCATAGCCCGTATGCGTTCCCGGATTAGTATAAGGCACAATGCTCAATTGATGGAAAGGAGAAGAAGCCGCTGGTGAAAGCTGGCCGTGGTCGCCGGAAGATCCCAAGAAGACGTTTACACGATCGGTCTGCGCTCCAGCAATTGTAGCATAACAGAGCATCAAAGACAGCAGTAATTTTTTCATATATAGTCTATTATTTTTCATATGTATAAAGGGCGCAAACTGATTTTTCACGATACGAAAAGCTAACCTATACAGTTCTTGGCCATAGCAAACAACTATTTTTTTCAGCGCCTGATGTTTTTTATTTATTAATTCTTCTAGAATGCTCATTTCGATTTAGCAAATCATTAGATCTATTTTACTTCAGAAAACCGAACTTTCATCTTCCAAAATTAACCTACACAAGGTAAACCCAATATTAAACTACTGTTAATTCCATTAATTATTTTCCATCTACAAAGTTCAGAATGTAAACCTAAAATCGGAGGAGACAATTTTTATCACAAATTTTGTAAAGATAGTGTAACGGAGCTAAATTTTGATAAGTAAAAAATATTCGACTAACTACGTTATCAAAGCAGCGTCCAAGCTCTTCCAATTAGTAATGAGGTACAGAAGAAAAGGCTCATAATCTTTTGGGCCCTGGTTCGAACCCAGGTGGGAGCCTAGAACAAAAAAGTAACCACACCTTACGATTGCTAAAGCAAAAAAACAGCCATCTATATGCCAAAAATTTAAGAACAGTACAAAAAATCTGACGAAATAAACAGGCCAAATCATATAGCAGATGCCAATCTATTCCTTCATTTTTCTAGAAATATTTATTCAAAAAAAATACAAACGAGAATCTTATTTGTAATTATTCTAAATAAAAATGTAGATTTGCGCCATTCTTACCATGAAACAACATTGGACAGCTACATTAAAAGGTTCTTCTGAAGCTTTTGAATCCTTATATGACTTAGTATATCGAGAGCTTTTCGCTTATGGCGTTATGTTGGGGTATTCGCGCGAGGCCGTAAAAGACGGTATACAACATCTTTTCTTAGAACTATGGGAAAAACGTGACCGTCTGCACGATGTTGATAATATCAAGTCTTATTTAATGACATGGCTACGCCGTGTCCTGAATGACCATCGCGTATTGAATGAAAAATTAAATTCAGGAAATTATCAGCCTAATGATAATACACCTTCACATGAAGCTTTACTCATACAACAGGAAACCGTAAACGAAACCACTGCGCGTCTATCAAAAGCATTGGAATCCCTCACACCTAAACAAAGACAGGTGATTGACCTTAGGTTTTTTCAAAATATGTCTTATGAACAGATCGCTTCCAAAACAGGCAATAGTCAGCGCACAATCTATAACATTGTATATGAATCTGTTAAGATTTTAAAAGAAAAAAAATAAAAATAATCCGGTAAAAAAACGGAATTGCTCCCTCTACCTTCATATATACATGAAAAAAATTTATAACGACAGCGTTGATTTGCTCAGTGACGAGAGTTTTGTGTCTTATCATAATGGAACCGCAAATAAACAGGAAATTCATTTTTGGGATACATGGATCGCAGAAAATCCGGATAAATTGGATCTTGTTGCAGACGCGCGAAAGATGCTCGATACCCTAAAAATGCATATCACCGAAACGGAATATCAAGTTGAAAAAGACAAACTATTTGCGACACTCGAAAGCAAAGTGCCTACAAAAACTCGAAGACTGACAACGAGATGGCGCTGGATCGCCGCAGCATCAATCCTGCTCATAGGAACATTTACATTCCGTCAGTTTTTCTACAAAGACTCACCTCAGCGTACTTTAGCTGTAAATACAGTTTCCGCTGAACAATGGCTCAGTGTCGTCGCCCAAAATGGCAAAATGGTTAAAGTCAATCTAACTGATGGCAGCCAGATTACGTTGATGGGTGGTAGTAAACTAAAATACCCCAAACATTTCCGTAAGGATACAATGTATGTCCTGCTAGATGGTGATGCACGCTTTAACATTGCAAAAAAGCCTGATCGCACATTTGCTGTAAAAACAGGCAATACCTTGGTAACAGTATTAGGAACACAGTTTTTGGTAGAACAAGCTGACACTAAAAATACCAGAGTCAGTTTGTTTTCTGGAAAAATTAAATTGACCAACCACTTAAACAACAAACAAGCCCTACTCAGTCCAGGACAACAGGGGTATGTCACAAATCAGGAGATCCATCTCGATAAATTTACGCCAACAGAGATCAATAATTTTGCAGAAGGTATTTTGCATTTTCAAAATGCTTCTTTTGCTGAAGTCGCGCGAAAAATGGAGCAATATTATGGTATCCACCTCTCTCTCAGCAAACCAAATGCACGATGGCGGTATAGCGGGCATTTTGAGAAGCTGCCTGTTGAGACCGCACTCGCCGCGATTTGTTTTTCAAAAGAATTGTCATCAAAAAAAATAGCAACAGATACCTATGTGCTTTATTAAAAAAACAGTAAGACGAACCTGTTTATTGAATACTTTTTTTCTATTATTCGCTGGCGCTGTTTCAGCTCAAAATGCTTCCAACCAAGGGAGTTTGGAAACTGCTTTTCAATTACTGACGCAGCAACATGCTGTACATTTTTCCTACGATGCATCCATCGGACTGCAGCGACGCGTTCCACTTCCGACAGCAAAAGAGAATATCGATACGTATTTGTCGAGACTTGCTTCAACGCTTCAGTTGCGCTTTCAGCGGATTAAACATTCAAATCTGATAGCCGTCAGCAAGGCGCCAAAACCCATACAATTAAGAGGTGTAGTGAAAGATGCCAAAACAGGCTTGCCTATGGCCGGTGCGACTATTATGCTACGCAAAGAAAACAAAACCTATTTCACCGATAGTTTAGGGCGATATCGCATACTGACAGCAGCCGAAAATCGCGGCGAGGGAATAGGCGTACGTTACTTAGGTTATCAGAATTACGACTTCAAGGTGGATACCGCTGTACAGCAGATCAATCTGTCACCTTTAGATCAACAGCTTGAAGAAGTATTCGTCAGCAGTACTTACGAAGCGCCTAAACTGCGCGAAGAGATGATCGGAAGTGTCTATACCGTCAGCGCAAAGGATTTACAGGCCGATCGCCCTATAGAGAGTGTCGATAAGATGTTGGAAGGATTGGTACCGGGATTATATGTCGAACCCAGCACTTCCTTGGGCACATCCGTTAAGCTCCATATCCGAGGACAGGGAACATTGACAAACCTGACAAGCAATACTGGACGATCAACCTCATCGCAGCCTTTGTACGTGGTGGATGGTGTCGTTGTCCAAGAACAGGAGATTGGCGACGCCAGTTCGCTTTTTAATGGCGAAACATTGCTGAACCCAATTGCAGGAATCAATCCGTTAGATATTGAATCCATTTCGGTACTTAAGGATGCTGCCGCAACCGCAATCTATGGTGCTAATGCAGCAAACGGTGTGATTTTAATCACCACCAAGTCTGGGCGGAGCGGCAAACCGCAGTTGACAGCGTCATACAATACCGGTGTATCCACATTTATCAATCGGATGAAATTGCTCTCCGGGCCGCAATACTATGAGCTACTACGGGAGTTCCATATCAATACGGGCAAAACCGAGAGTGAAGCAACGCGTCTGGCGGGTAGCAATACCATTGATACAGATTGGTTTGGACTGACTTCACGCAATGCACGCTATGATAATGTAAATCTATCACTTTCGGGCGGAAAAGGTAACGATACGTATTACCTCTCTATGGGCTACCGCAATCAACAAAATGCCAGTCCGGGAAATGAACTGAAGCAATACACAAGCTCCATGCGTTATTACAATCAGTTTAGTGATAAACTGCAAATGACCACGACTATATCGCCGACACTGATGCAGCGTGAGGGGCTCGACCAATTTGCAAATGCTGCTTACATGCCTGCCAATATAAATCCCTACAAGGAAGACGGAACTTACAGTACCTTCTTAGGGCTCGTGAATCCTGTCGCAGCGCTGGCTGAAAATACAGATAAAGCCTTGGCTTTTACAGGGACTGCACGGATTGAACTGCAATATGCACTGTTACCCTTTTTAAGCCTGCGCGGAGCTATCGGCGGGAATATGCTGCAATCCAAGCAGGAAACTTTTCTTTCAGGTATAGCCGGTGCTTCCACAGCTAAAGATGGGCGCCTCCGCATCAACGATCGCACGACGTACAGCTGGACCTCCATGTTACAGCTAACCTATAGCCCAAAATGGCAAAACGGGCATCGTTTTGTTGGTATTGCGGGGATAGAACTAAAAGATCAATACAGCAAATTATTAGTGGGCCAAGGTACCGGCTTTACTTACGATAGGGTCATCTCACTCGGCCTCGCAAGTTCGACACAGTCGTCTTCCTCTAAAATCTCGGATGCGACAGTATCCAACTATGTACAGATGAATTACGACTATGACAAGCGATTTTATGCTTCTCTGAGTGGCCGTGCAGATCAGTCGTCCATGTTTGGTGGCGACAAACAGGTCGCACTCAATGGAGCGCTTGGATTAGGCTGGAATATCAGCAACGAAAAATTCATGCAACCCCTTGCAGCAATTGATTTCTTACGTCTTCGAGCCAGCTTCGGAACCACAGGGAATTCGCGGATCGGATCATATGCTTCCAGAGGGCTTTATGATTTAAACAACGTGACCTATGGTGGGCAAATGAGTGCAACACCCTCTTCTTCTGCTGCCGAAAATCCAGATCTAGGTTGGGAAACGAATATCAAATTCAACTTCGGTTTTGACTTGAATGCCTTCAATAGATTGCGTCTTGTATTAGACCTTTACCGGAATAATATCCGCAATCTCATTACAGACATCAGTGTGCCATTAGAAACAGGATATGGCAAAATGCCAGTCAATTCGGGCAATATGTACAATCAAGGGCTCGATTTAAGCATTGCCTATCAATGGCTTAAACAGTCTAAGATAACCTGGAACAGTACCCTTATCGGTGGTTGGAATAGAAATAAGGTGACCTCCTTTAATAATCCACTCATTGAACAATATGCAGCAAACTCCTCCGATAATGTAGGTATAGGTCAGCGTGTGGGATACAGTTCAACTTCGCTCTGGGGTATCAAATGGGGCGGTGTAGATCCAAGCACCGGAGTGGAACAATTCTATACCCCAGATGGAGAGCTGTTAAATCGGACTGAAATACGGGCAATGGGTCAAAACGCTTACCAATTACTAGGCAATTCGATGCCTGATTTTCAAGGAAGTATCATCAACAATCTGGGCTGGAAGGGTTTTCAGTTCACCTTCAATATACAGTATAACCTTGGTGGCAACAAGTTTGCATCGACAACCTACTTACGGGATGGCAATAATCTGGCAAACTCCAATATGTCGGTCAACCTACTGGATCGTTGGCAGAATGCGGGCGATATCACTGCAATCCCCAAACTTAATTCAAGCTCACCACTCAACAATTCCTCCCGCTATTTGTACAGCATGACTTATCTCAAGCTGAGCAACGTATCCTTAAGCTATCGCCTGGCAGATCGATTGACCAAGCGCATCGGCATAGGGCAGACAGCTTTGAGCTTCAATGTTACAAATGTACTTTACTGGTTCAAAGACAAAAGCCCCGCTGGCAGAAACGGTATCCGCGAGTATAGGTTTGTCTATCCCGAGACACGTAATTTTTCGATTGGCCTACGCACCACACTTTAATCCTTTAATAATTTGAGCTATGAACATAAAGACGCTAAGTATTGCTTTTCTTGTCACTTTGGGCACAACGGGCTGTTCAAAATTTTTAGATAAAGAACCGGAAAACAAAGTATCGGTCGACCTGCTTTTTTCAGATATGCAGGGTGCTAAATCGGCTTTGGCGGGAGTTTACGAAGACCTATTTCAGTCAACTTACTACAATGGCTTGCGTATGGTTTACCCAGACCTGCTTGGCGGAAACTTAACGTTTACCGTAGCGAGCAAAACGACACTTTCGGATGTTTATTCCTTTGAGACAGATGCCGAAAATGGTTCTATGAACAGTCTATACAGTTATCAGTATACGCTACTCAATGCAATCAATAATATCATAAAGCGTGTCCCAGCGATGCAGAATGTCAGTGAACTCGAACGCAATAACGTAATGGCCCAGGCCTATGGTCTGCGGGCATTGGTTCATTTCGATCTTGTGCAGTTATATGCCCAGCCTTATCGTTACACCGAAAATGCTTCACATCCGGGCATCATATTGGCCAAAACGACAATTATACCCAATGAGGCACAGATTGCACGCTCCACAGTGGCAGATGTATATCAATTTATACAGGCTGATCTGTCCCTCGCTGATTCTTTATTTGCCAATAGCAAAGCTATATTTGAAGGCAATGCCAAAATATATATGAGCTTACAGGCAAGTAAAGCACTCCAAGCCCGGTTAGCATTAAATCGCAACGATTGGGAAAAAGCTTACCAACTATGTGCCGAACTGCTCAAAGCGAACTATTCGCTATATACCAATGCTGAGTATATCGACAGTTGGAAACAGGCCAACACCAAAGAATCTATATTCGAATTGGCTGTGCCGAGCAATTATTCCAGTAACTCAATCGGTAGTTATTATGTCAATGATTCAGGCAACTCCTACTATCAGTTTGGACCAAGTCAGGATCTAATCCATTTGTATGGGCAAAATGATGTGCGTGCTCAGGGTGGAATATTTAAATATCCAACTATACAAACTGCAGTAACAAGCGTCAAGTTGATCCGTCTTTCCGAAATATATTTGATTCATGCCGAAGCGGCAGCTGAACTTGGCTATGCTAATGAAGCTATTTCAGACCTAAATGTCATCAGACTACGCGGTAATCCGCAGCTCGGCGCTTATCTTTTCAACACAAAAGACCTACTGATCAAGGAGATCCTTGACGAACGTCGTCGTGAGCTCTGTCTTGAAGGCTTCTTATACCTGGATCTGATGCGTAGAGGTCAATCCGTTATGCGCAATGACTGTACTGGTGCAAACTGTAATGTCACTTATCCAAATGATCATATGGTACTGCCTATTCCACAACAGTCTGTACTCTCCAATTCACTGATGAGACAGAATCCCGGCTATTAATCACTCAATAAAACACAAATTAATAAAACAACACATGAACAGTTTAAAAGCAATCCTTAAGTTATCCAAGCTAGTCACTATTTTCAGCATCTTATTTTTTACCATGTCCTGTAGCAAGGACAGTACCGTGACTCCTGAGCCCGAGTCTGTTGCTAAGCCATATAATGCCGTAGCTGCATTTACCAGTACAGATGCTTATTTTGAACTCTATATCTACCGCTTCGATGATGCCACTCAAACCTGGGGCAAACGTATCCGAGCACACTATCCTACCGTGTCATTAACAGACACAACTTATATGGGCTTTACCAATCCTTATGTGACAGATAGCGGGGTAAACCTATTCCAGATGGTCACGCTTTACAGCGATAAAATCGGCTCAACAAACATCAAAACGGCTGGTATAAATGTCGATCAGGTATTGCAATTTTTACCAAATGAGAATAATGATAAAATCGGTAAAGTGACTGTAAAAGAACAACAGGTAAAAATCTATAAGAAAACCGAATCCGCAGAAGAACGGAAAGATATGGAGTTCTTTGAGGTTGGTATCAGTGGCTCGGGAACCTATGATCTAAATGAAGGTGTAATCGACTTGGAAGTGAATTTTAACGAGTCTGCGATCGGAGGAGCAAATAAGGTAACCCGTAAATACAAATTGAGTACCAAAGCGTTAGAACTATAAAACAACGAATGATACGAAGAGTACTTGTATTTGGTTTATTGGGAGTCGTCCTGATCTTGCTGGCTTTTGTCCAGGATCAGGATATTCCTGATATTGCGCTATGGCGCAGACTGTATGCTTCCGGCGACAGCAGGCAATGGCCGACTCCCCACCTAGATGATGATGTAAAAACAAATTTTGTGGATATCGGATCACTGCCCGATGTAGAATACCCTTTGGACAATCCCTTTTCCAAGGAAAAGTCAGCGCTGGGAAAATTATTGTTTTTCGATCCCAGACTTTCTGCTACCAAACAGCTGGCCTGCGCAAGCTGCCACGATCCGCAACTGGGCTGGGGCGACGGCAAAAGCTTAGCAAATGGGCACAATCGACGGGTAGGAAAGCGAAATGCAATGACCCTGTATAATGTTGGATACTACCATACTTTCTTTTGGGATGGACGATCTCCCTCCTTGGAAGCCCAGGTATTATTCCCATTGACCGATAGCGTTGAGATGAACACCGCTCCGGAAGTAGCTGTACGTCATATTCAGGCAATAGCCGGTTACAGGCCTTTGTTCAAATCAGCCTTTGGAGACAGTACGATCAGTATCTCGCGTATTCAACAGGCTATTGCAACTTTTGAGCGCGGTATTCGTAGCTACAACAGCAAATTTGACCGCTTTATTAAAGGAAATAAAGATGCCATGACGGATGACGAGGTCTGGGGGCTTCATCTTTTTCGGACTAAAGCACGCTGCATCAACTGCCACAATACACCGTTATTTTCAGATAATCAGTTCCATAATGATGGTCAAACATTATATGGTACCAGGCAGCAGGACTTTGGACATTACCATATCAGTGGCAAGCAGGAAGATATAGGTGCATTTCGAACGCCCTCTTTACGGGAAATCACCCTTACAGGACCTTGGATGCACCATGGTAATTTTCCAACATTACTGGACGTCGTACAACTTTATAATCTAGGTAATCCTGAACCGATACAGCGGAGCGTTACGATAGATCCTAAAACCAAACCCATTCATTCGGCGAAGCTGAAAAAGCTGAACCTCACAAATGAAGAAATTAATGCTGTGCTTAAATTTCTAGGGGCTATCAGTAGCAGTACACAACAGCGTATAGCGATGCCAAAATTGCCTGAATAAACCAAAATAAAAAAAAAGAGAAATCCAGCATTAATACGAAGATAAATAAGGTGTCAACCGAGTCTTCTTAAACTAACATGTGCTTATCGCTTTAAATGAACAGCGTAAAAAACGAAGGCAGCACAAAGCCATAAAAAAATCCCCATCGCATGATGGGGATTTTTCTTACCGGGCTCTCCTTATATTTCCTTTCGATTATCGTCCGATTCAATATCGATCAGTTTATTGTAAGGATCTATACCTACCTGTTCGGGTTTTTGATCAACAATCAGCGTTATCGTATTGTTGATTCGATCGATTTTATGCTTTTTTAGATAAAGCTCCTGACGTTTATTACCGTCTTTGCTTTTCTTATCCGAGAAAACACCTACCTCGATATAGTCTGCCAATGGCAATGATTTCAGAGTCACACGATCTGATTTCTTAAAGGACAGCGGCTGTCCACCTTCGTCATTGTAACTCTTTTTCCCATTGCCATCTACGCGGTACTTGGACACTTCAAATTGGATATCAACCTGGTATTTACCATCCTTAAGTTTTTTAGAACTTACTTTTTCTATTTTATTGTTATACAGGGTGATCGTTTCAAACATATCTTTAATCAGGTAACGTAATGAGTCAGGAGTCGCCTGTCTAAAACTATCCACAAACTCTGATGAAGTTGTATACGGTGGGTTTTGAAACGCTGTACGTTGTAAATAAGATTGGGCTGTCCTGTTAAAAAGATCCTCGCCCAGATAATCGCTCAAGGCATAAAGCACCAGGGATCCCTTTTGGTAATGGATGTACATTTGATTTTCATTATACATCAACGGCTTTTCACCTAGTTTTTCGGCACTTCGTCCTTGCAAATAGCCATCGAGCGCATCTTTGAGAAACTTACGCATCTGCCCTTTACCATATCTTTTTTCCAAAACCTTGAGCGATGAATATTCAGACATACTTTCGGACATCAATGTAGCCCCCTGCACATTGGCTCCTACCACTTGATGTGCCCACCACTGATGTGCAATCTCATGGGCTGTTACCGCGTAGGGATAATCGACCGCATCTTCTTTCTTCTCATTGACATCAGCAATAAAACCGATCGCTTCGGAAAAAGGAATTGTATTTGCAAAGGACTGCGCGAAAGTTCCCGCTGTGCGCGGAAATTCAATAATACGCAATTGTCGATGCGGGTAAGCACTGTATTCTTTCGTATAGTAAGCCAAAGAAGCTTTACTGGAAGCCATCATCCGATCGAGGTTATAGGTATGCCCCTTATGGTAATAAATCTCCAAATTAACCCCGTTCCACTTATCTTTTTTGACTTCATATTCGCCCGAATTAAATGCAAAAAAGTTCAGGATTTCCGAATCCATTTTATAGTGATAGTACTTACGACCATCTTTCTCCCATTGTTTTGTGAGATAGCCCGGAGCAATAGCCAACTGATTCTTGGCCGTACTTACTGTAGCTTCAAAACGGATCCAATCGGCATCGTTGGATATATAGTTATTCTGCAGGGCCCTTTTGTCAGTCTGCGCAGCCATTCTATCGCGATACGGAAGTCCATACTTTTTGCGGACATCATTGTCTACCAACTCGCCACGGTCAAGATAGCCTATATTCGGGAAAAGCATATTGTTGATAAACGTACCATTGCCCTTCACAGGCGACTTTTCATTTATCCAGGTATTGGCCGGACTAACAGTACTAAATTTCAACACAATAGAATCGCCCGGAGCCATCGGCTTCTCGAGTTTATAAATATTGAAATTATATTTATCGTCGGCAGAGATCAATTTATTTGGTACACTTAAAGAAAATGTATAATCGTAATTATTGTAATTGACAAAAATAGAATCAATAGGCGTATTGGTCTTGTTTTTCAATACATAGTCCGCATGCGCTTTAAAACTTCGCGTATCGGGAAAAATATCCAGATTAAACTTAATATCCACGACACGGGGCTGCGGCCTGTACTGGTATTTCTTATATTTCTTTTCCCATTCTACAGCTTGTTTTTCATGATCTAAACTGGTATAATATGGATTTTTAATGTGGTTTTCGTAATATATTGCAGCACCGATGCCAATAAAGCCCGCAAAGGCAAAAATGAGCAGCGCCGTTGTTACCGGTCCCAAATTCGCCTTAAAAATACCCCAACGCTCCCTAACTCCCGAAAAACCACCTCTTCGCCATAACAGCAGGGCGATAACAGCAAAAAATACTGCAAAAAGCAGCCAATAAACCCGATACGTTAAAAACGGAAGAACATAGCCGAATCCATCCATATCCGAATAATCCAGATCCGGTCCCTGATTAAACTGATAGATCTCCTGTTCTACACCGACCATGGATAAAAAAGGTAATCCAATAAAGAGGGTCAATAACACAAAAAATCCAGCCAGGTAATTTTTGAAAAGCGTATGTACAAAAAGTGAAATAAATAGCCATACCAAATTTGACAACATACCATACACCATCAAATGCATCACATATTGTCCAATTTCAAAATTATAATAATGATGATACACCTGAAACCCCATGCAGGTCGCAATCACAACGGCCAGCAAAGTCAATTGCATCAAAAGAATTGCGATAATCTTCGACCCCATAAAAGCCCAGTTGGGCGTCGCTGTTGTATCCAACAATCCCCCCATCCGCGTAATGCTTCCGCGGTGGACAAGAAGTCCCGTAAAAAGAAACGTCAGGATCAGCAGGAAAAACTTAAACGTAGTCCCCGGGATCATCAGCATTTTCCAGGTCACCGGATAAGTCGACGTTCCGAATATCGAGCCAATGGTGCTTGCCATCAAGATAATGAACAATACTCCTACCAAAGTCAATATTAAAAACACCGGATTTTTGACGATATAGCGATAGTCGTACCGTGCCATTGTCCATGTCGTTTTCAAATAATGAAAGGTCGAAAAATCATAGTTTACTTTAGGCAGATTGATTTTGAAGATACTATCAAAGTTATTTTTGGTTAAACGGGCTCCTTTTTTCGATGATTTAAAGGAAATCGAATGTTGTGAAAAAGAAAACAACATATAAAATCCGCCAATGAATAAGGCTGCGACAGCGAGCCATATTAACCGGTTATAAATAACAGCTCCGGTAAAGGGAAGATTATTGACATTCTTCTCATCTGGAGACCAGTATTGGGTATAGTATGAGATGGCACTATCCCCAAAAGGATCTATCAATGCCCCCACAAAACGATTGTCCATATTGTTCGCCAGATTCTGAACCAGCACCTGAAGAATAATAAGGATCAACACCGCGACAAAACCAACGTATACGTTTCGTGTCAATGTTACCAGCACAAAGATAATTGCACTAAAAATAATGAGATTTGGGATAACCTGTACAAGATAGGTCTGTAAATATGCCCAAACATGAATTGGTCCCAATAAGGATTGATTGATACCCGGCACGAATTGTGCGACGATAATACCCAAGGTTGAAGCAAATACAATAACCAATACAACAGCTACTGATCCAAAGAATTTACCGAGTAGATAGTCCGTTTTTGAAAAAGGGTAACTGAAAAGTATCGTATGCACCTGGTATTGAAAATCCCGGTAGACGCAGGCTCCAACGATGGACGGTATCAAAAAATAGATAATAGTCGACATGCCATTAACCATACCATTAATCGCCCATGGAGAGTTCATAATGGTGTTGGACGAAGTCGTTGCCGTTATACCATCAAAAATACCGAGCGAAGACAGCATAATAAACAACGAAAGCGCAAAGAAGAGTGCCATATAGATGTAGACGGCAGAACTCTTAAACCAACGCGCAAACTCAAAATGAAAGATGGCTTTAAACATGGCGTTGATCATTTTTTAGCGCTACAAAATAGACATCCTCCAATTGGCCTTGAGCGTTCACAAATGATTCATCGGGACGCGCATCGCTGTACACCCGAATATTGAGTGTGTTGTCCTGATTGTAATTGGTTGAAATAACGTTATATTTTTGTGTATACTCATCCAGTTGATCCCGACTGATGATACGTACCCAGATTTTACCATCCAATTGATCGATGGATTCTTTAGGAGTGCCTCTCAAAAGAATCTTTCCCCCATTCAAAATGGCCAACTCATGACAGAGTTCACGCACATCATCCACAATATGCGTAGAAAAAATGACGGTATGATCTGTACCTATTTCTCGTAGAACGTTCAAAAAGCGATGTCTTTCCGCGGGGTCAAGCCCTGCAGTCGGTTCATCTACAATGATTAACTTGGGATCATTCAGCAACAATTGCGCAATACCAAAACGTTGCTTCATCCCGCCCGAGTAACCACTTACGCTTTTATTGCGTACGTCCCAAAGATTGGTAACCTCAAGAACACGGTTGATAATGGCATCCCGATCGGCTTTCGATTTAATTCCTTTAAGCTTTGCAAAATATTGCAGCAGATCTGATGCAGAGAGATTGGGATAAACACCAAATTCCTGTGGCAAATAACCCAAAACTTTCCGCAAATCGAGCTGATTTTTGAGTACATCAATATCACCAAAAGTAATACGGCCACTGTCGGGCTTCTGAAGTGTCGCAATTGTCCGCATTAAAGAAGACTTGCCAGCACCATTTGGTCCCAGTAAACCAAACATCCCGGGCTTAATTTCTAAGTTTACGCCATCTAAAGCTTTTACTCCATTAGAATAGGTCTTACTAAGGGTCTCTATGGATAAATTCATAATTTATTTTAACTGTTAATAATATGTTAGTATACCAAAACAAGGATATGTTACATCAAGATAGTAAAAGTTAAAAACAAACGAAAATGAAAAGCTTCCAATAGACACATCTACAGACAAAAAAACTGTTTTTGCTTTTGGACAAATACCCTAAAAAGATGAGTCTCCAAGCGGGTTAGATAGCATTAAAAGATCTACTGAAAACTTCGCAATAATGGCTGTGTACTACATCGAAAGGATCCGCCAAAGCTACGGCTGATCTGGAAATCAACGTATTCAACATGGACACCACAAGCGGAGAGCTTATCTCCAATATAGCCAAAAACAGGATCTGTCACATAGACTGTCGGATTAATAGGCAGACCATTCGTTGCTAGCAAGCTAGCCTCCTTCAAATTGACCACAATTTTGTCCCATGTTTTCAGTTTTTGGGGTATCCCATAGGGTAGCGCTTCCTCACAAACGATCATCAATCCTTCGCGGATCAGTCCTAGTGCACAGTCCAAATGAAGTATATTGGGATGAAGTTTCACTTCTTCAACCTGATAACCATAAGGCTGTAATAGTTTAGAGAGCCACTTAATCCCTAGGCTGTTTGAAGAAAGCCCAGAGTTGCCGACAAAAATATGTTTACCGTATACCAGGATGTCGCCTCCTTCTAGAAAAGGGCCATGCCATAAGGCCAATTCCTCCTGCTCCGCCATGGCGGGTCTTGGCGCTGCCACATAAAGGCAGTCACTTTGATAAACTTCACGTTCCAACAGATCGCGAATGGGCCATATTTCATTGCGCCGCTGCATAAAACGGATTGACCCCTCAATAACGGCATTTCCGATGGTGAAAAATGGGTCACGGACAAAGAAATTAGAATAACCGTGTTCTCCTCCGGACACTTTTTCAAGTGTTGTTAGGTTACGTGGCCGCAACACTTCAACGCCATATTTCTCCAACAGCAAAGCAAAATTATGGCGCTCTTGTTCCCATGCCTTTTGCAATTCGGGATACACTTCTCCAAAATCTTTTCCGGCATTGGCATCGTCACCCTCCAGCGCAGTGGAAGATAAAAACCGAAGATCTTCAACCTTCATCATTTCCGGAAAGCCAAATTCAGAAACCGTAAGAATAACTTTCTTTAAAGGGGCAAACTCATTTTCTACAAAGATCATAGCACTGATTTTAAGTCCAATTTGCTTTTTTTTATCAAAAAAAACAAATGTATAGGAAGCCGAACCTAAATTCCTAGAACCCAGCGCACATTGAACAAATCAGTTACTTCAATAAATTTCTGCTGCTTATCAAAATCTATTCTTCTTTTTTGTTGGGATGTAAGTCTTTCAATCAATTCCCCACGCTCGGAAATATCCCGACAGGGCAAAAACACAGCGACGTAGTTTCCTACTCTCCGTCCCTCGTTGTGCACCAAATCAGAGCCGTAAATTGCGATACGTCCGGAAATAAGAGTGGCACTCACTACAGGCATTTCAGCACAGCCCTGCAAGGGTTCGTCGAACATATCAAAATGTAACGTTCCCCCAAAACAGGTCTGATAAAACGTAAGTGCCGCTCTACAATTTCCTGAGAATGTAATGAAAATTCCGCTTTGCAAGCGTTCCATTGGCTGAACTAACATCATATCAATTGGCTATGCATCCGGTATTTCAGGCTCTACAAGTTTTCTCATTTTTTCCAACGACTCTTGCCATCCAAGGTAGCACATCTCGGCAGGAATAACCTCAGGAATTCCAGTCTGTTCAATCTTAAGCTCTGTACCACAGATCACTTTACGCAAGGAAACAGTCGTAGTCATTTCACCCGGTAAATTGGGATCATCAAATCGATCCACGTACTTGATAAAGGTATCTTGCTCAATCTCAAGGTACTCACCACCAAAAGAATGGCTATGACCGGTACTAAAATTAATGAAAGTCATTTTGAAACTTCCGCCTACTTTAAAATCCATTTGCTGTACTGTACAGACAAAACCATAAGGAGGTAGCCAGCTGGCATGTGCTATCGGATCTGCGAAAGCACGGAATACCTTTTCAGGACTTGCCTGAATAATTCGATGTAATGAAATATGATTCGTTTTCATATCTATATTGTTTATAAGTGAATAACCATTTCTTTTTTTTTGTTTTACTCGCTATCAGTACATTCTTTCAGTCCAATACAATCCGGTAAACTTGCTACACTACTGAAGTCTGATGATATGCTCCTGTACCAGCTGTCTCTTTGTTGCTTAAACGAGTAATCTTCGCCTGATAGAAATAAGAAACAGCAAGTATCCCCAATACTAAAATGGGCATCACCATAAATGCTGCATTTTTGTCAACACATGCGTGACTAATAAAAGCAAATATTAAATTGAATGTCAATCCAGCATAGGCCCATTCTTTTAATTTGGTCGGAACCTGCGGTACTGCAATTGCAATAACGCCCAACAGCTTACAGATAATTAAAGCATAGGCAAAATAGTCGGGATATCCCAATGGTTTTGTGCCCGCATTGATATATTGCGGCGCAAATAACAGTGTTCCAAGTGGCATCAGTCCTTCCCAGAGAACTATAAATACCGTTGCTATCCAAAAAGCAATTTTGTTCTTTTTCATCGTTTTTCTGTTGTTTATATTGATATAACAAAGATGCAAAGGATCACAACATTGCGGCTGTTGCAAAGACGACAACTTTAGGGGTAGATTACGACAAAAACTATTTGTACCTTTATATCATAAACCAAAAATGATATGCAAATCTCTGTTTTTGTTCCCGAATACGGCACTATAGAAGGTATTACCCCTGCGTTCAGAACCTTTCATACGGCCAATGAATTTCTAACGGCCTTTGGAAAACAGCCTATTTTTGAAGTCGAATATGTAGGTTTAACGACTTACGTTCCGGCCAATAGTGGGGAGTATACCATCAAGACAAACCGGCTATTACAGGACGTTCAGAAAACAGATCTGCTTATCATACCGCCTATTTTTGGCAACATAGAAAAAGGAATATGTGATAATGCCGAAGCGATCCCTTATTTCACAAAACTGTACCACAAAGGGGCTAGTCTTGCCAGTCTATGCGTGGGTGCTTTCCTGCTCGCTGAGACAGGTCTTTTAGATGGAAAAAAATGTTCGACACACTGGGCACATATCGAAGAGTTCAAGGAAAAATACCCCCACATTGAAATTGAGGATGGCGCTGTGATCACTGAACATGAAAATATCTACAGCAGTGGTGGCGCGAGCAGCTTATGGAATCTGATACTCTATTTAGTGGAAAAGTATTCCGACAGGGAAACAGCCGTACTCATAGCCAAATATTTTGCGCTGGATATCAGCCGGGATAATCAATCGCAATTCGCCATATTCAGAGGTCAACGTAATCATGCTGATCTGGATATCCAACAAGCTCAAGACTATATCGAGAAGAAGTACGAGGAGAAAATTACAGTCGAAGAACTGGCCAATCATGTCAATATTGGGCGGCGAACATTTGAACGGAGATTTAAAGAAGCAATCAACAACACGCCTGTCGAATACCTGCAACGCGTACGCATCGAAGCTGCAAAAAAATTCTTCGAAGCATCACGAAAAAACGTTTCCGAGGTGATGTTTGATGTAGGCTATACCGACACAAAAGCCTTTCGGGATATTTTTCGAAAAATTACAGGCCTTACACCAATAGATTATCGAAACAAATTTGCCAAGGTAACTGCTGATGTCGCCATTGAGCAATAAACTGTGATAAACAATAAAGCCACTCCTCTGAGTGGCTTTATCATTGCTCGAATTCCTTATAATTATTTTAACATCATTTCCCGAATATACTTCACGGGTGAATTACCAAAACTTAGGAATTTTTCATTGAACGCCTTCAAATTAAACTGTTTCCCTTCTTTTTGTTTAACAGCTTCCCTAAGGTCATAAATTTCTTTATATCCCGTAAAGTAAGACGTCAGCTGCACACTGCTCACAGACACACGTTTCCATTTACCGGCTGCTTCGGCCTGTTGTTGAAACGCCTCATCAACCAACAAATGCATGGCGTCTTTTTCACTCATATTTTTCACATGGACGCTATAATCGAGTATAGCATTACAAACGGTACGCAGATGCCATTTGTACCACATCAACCACATTTCAGGAGCATTGTCACCGTAACCATTTTCGAGCATCATTTGTTCGGTATAGACAGCCCAGCCCTCAATCATTGCACCATTACCTAAAATACTCTTG
The DNA here is from genome assembly GCF_002337775.1 of Sphingobacterium sp. UBA1897. Taxonomy (NCBI): domain Bacteria; kingdom Pseudomonadati; phylum Bacteroidota; class Sphingobacteriia; order Sphingobacteriales; family Sphingobacteriaceae; genus Sphingobacterium; species Sphingobacterium sp. UBA1897. The sequence goes on along the minus strand of NZ_DDGR01000023.1, from coordinate 18,756 downwards.
ATGAGACTCGGCGATTGGTTTGCATACACCAATTGGGTATAATGGCCCGGAATAGCTTCGTGGATATTGAGTATTTGCAAGATATAATGGTTATACTCCCGGAGGTAACTCTCCGTTGCCTCTTTGGTCCAGCCTGTTAGACTGCCCACATTGTAATAGGTATTCCCACCTTTATCGTATGGACCAGGTGCACTGATTGAAGCTCCCGCAACACCAGCCATATAAGCAGGCTCTTTGCGCACCACAAGCGGCTTGCTATCATCGATGTACAATAAATCCTTTTGTTTGACAAACGCAACCAGCTTCGGTATCTGTGCTTCGATAGCGGATTGAAACTCTTCTGCTTTAACATGTTTGACAGACAGGGTGTCGATCATCTTTCGAATGACAAGCAAACTATCTGACGGCAAGGATGATTTTCCAAAATATTTAGGCCACAGCTCTTTGCTGATTTTATACATCTCACCATGTAAATAGCTTTTTCTTGCTAGAGCAGCCTGATAAATCTGTTCGGCCGTTGACCCCGATTGGATATCGAAATCAAATTTCTTGTCGTAAAGTTCTTTTCCTAATCTAAAACTTCGCGGAGAAGGATTAGGTGTCACTTTTAAAAATTGAACATACCCGTTGATCGCCGCAATAGCTTGTTGTGAAGCCTTCTGGATAGCCTCCTTTTCTGAAGCCGGCAGATCGGATTTTTTCAGTGAATCCCGTAAATCGCTTTCAAAAACAGATAAACCGCCCAAATTCTGTTGAATTGCCAAATCGGTCAATACCAAGGCTGGATTTTTAAGCTGTCCTTTCGCGGCCTCATAATAGGCCGGAATCTTCGTCAAACGTTGATAAATAGCTTTAAGTCGGGTCGATAATGGTGCATAATTCTCGGCAAGCATAAAAGCAATTGTCCCCCCAACATTGTACGAAGAAGGATTCCACTCATACGCGCGCTCTTTCTCAATAGACCACACATTGGATTCAAGATAGTTTTGAATCAGATGATAATCTGTTTGCTGAGAAAGATTCAAGGTGCTCAGATCAAAACTTTTGAGGCTGTCCAAATGTCGCTTTGAAAACTCCATACGTAGTTTTCGCGTATTGGCATCTGGAATTGTCAACAAGGAATCATACTGATGGAATCCAACTTGGGTAGCCCATTCCGGATTTTCTTTCCAAAGCTGCTGAATAAAGCGGTCCTCATACGATTTAAACTTTTCATTCACAGCAGTATCAGCAGCAGATTGTCTGTTATGAGTTCCCGATCCACAGGAAGCCATCAGGCCCAATCCAGCGATAGCAAGGGTATATGTTATAAGTTTCATTGGAGTAATTTGTCTAAAATTAACATTATTGTTGATGAATTTCAGCATTTTACTCCAATAATTTAAAACTATAACCAGGTATGAAATTTTTGGATAAACCAATTTTTGACCCACTGTGTAAGTAAACAATAGCAGACCAAAATGCCGATAAGCCATGGAAAATAAGTCAGAGGCAGTGCCTCCATTTTTAAGGCAGCGGCAAATGGCGTAAACGGCAAAACGACCCCAATAATCATAATTAAACTCGTCAAGGCAACAACCGGTGCAGCAGCCCAGCTTTGAATAAAGGGTATTTTCTTAGTCCTGATCATATGAATAATTAATGTTTGTGAAAGCAATCCCTCTACAAACCAACCAGTCTGAAAGAGTGTTTGATCCGATACCGTATTGGCCTTGAACACGAAAAACAATACCGCAAAAGTGGCGAAATCAAACAATGAACTTATGGGGCCAATAAATAACATAAACTTAGAGACACTACCAGCATCCCATTTCTTTGGCTCGACGATAAATTCCTCATCCATGCTGTCCCAAGGAATAGATACCTGCGATATATCGTAGAGTAGATTTTGAATAAGCAGATGCACCGGCAGCATCGGTAGAAAGGGAAGAAAAGAACTGGCCCCAAGCATACTGAACATATTGCCGAAATTGCTGCTTGCCGTCATCTTGATATATTTAATGATATTTCCAAAAGTTCGACGTCCATAAATAACCCCTTTGCGCAGCACCATAAGATCCTTTTCCAGCAGAATTATATCTGCACTTTCTTTGGTAATGTCAACAGCCGTATCCACACTGATACCCACATCTGCCTCCTTAAGTGCGGCCGCATCATTGATACCATCGCCCATAAAGCCAACCGTATGTCCTTTTTCCCGCAATGCTTTTACAACACGAACTTTTTGAAGAGGGCTCAACTTTGCAAATACCGATACCTCATCAACACATTGATTTAACTCGGTGTCCGAAATGCTATCTAATTCATTTCCATTGACAATCCGATCCACCGGAATGCCGACATCCATACAAATTTTGCGTGTGATAATCTCATTATCTCCTGTCAACACTTTGATCCCGATTCCCAATTTTTGTAAGGATTCAATGGCCGGCTGTGAAGAGGGTTTGGCCGGATCCAAAAAGCCGATAAATCCCGTCAACGTCAATTTCGCTTCATCTGCAACAGCATAGGTCAAGGGGTGAGCACCTTCAAATTCGCGGATGGCAACTAATAAAACACGTAATCCCTCCTCATTCATCTTTTTCGAGGTTTTCAATACAATTTTACGCATCGTATCGTCCATCGGTACAGTACGGTCATTTTCGACATGCAGACTACGGTCATCTCCCGGATCAAAAGCGTGTGTACAAAGCTCAAGCATTTCCTCTACAGCCCCTTTACAGATCAGTAGATGTTTGCCATTATGCTGTTTGAGGACCACAGACATCCGTCGCCGCTGAAAATCAAATGGAATCTCGTCAATTTTCAGATATTGATCCTCCACTTTCAAGTAATCGTGCAATTCGGCATGTTCCAACACAGCCTTATCCATCAAATTCTTGAGACCAGTCTGATGAAAACTATTGAGATAGGCCCATTTAAGCACCTCATCATCTTCGACCCCATACACATTAAGATGTTTTTCCATGACGATCTTGTCCAATGTCAACGTCCCTGTTTTGTCAGTGCACAGAATATCCATGGCACCTATATTCTGGATAGAATTTAACCGCTTGACGATGACTTTACGCTTACTCATATTGACAGCACCCTTGGCCAAGTTAGCGGTGACAATCATGGGCAGCATTTCGGGGGTTAAACCTACAGCGACAGCAATGGCAAAAAGTAGCGCTTCTGTCCAGTTCCCTTTCATCAACCCATTGATCAAGAAAATCAGCGGAACCATGACCAGCATAAAACGGATCAATAAGAAACTCACCTTATTTATACCCTTATCAAAACTTGTTTCGGGACGTTCGCCGGTAATCGATTTGCTGATACTCCCAAAATAGGTGTAGCTTCCTGTCGTTACAATCACGGCTATCGCCGATCCACTAACAACATTGGTCCCCATAAAACAAATATTACAAAGTTCAATAGGTGATTTTTCCGCCGCATTCCGGATAGGCAAATAATTCTTCTCTACCGGAAGCGCCTCTCCAGTCAGCATACTTTCACTCACAAAAAGATCCTTACTCTGAACAATACGGCAATCTGCAGGTATCATATCCCCAGCAGAAAGGTATACAATATCTCCCGGCACCAGTTCGACAATAGGAATCTCTCTTTTCCCTTTAAATTTCCGCAACACTGTTGCCGTAGTTTTGACCATACTTTTTAATTTTTCTGCCGCGGCATTACTTCGATACTCCTGTACAAAACGAAGCAGCGCACTGACCAAAATCATAATAGACACCACAACAACTGTTTTATAATCTCGTTCGCCAACCTCTGGAAGCCCTACATCGATGATAAAGGAAACAGTGGCAATCAATAACAGAATATATATAAAGGGGTTGGCAAAAGATTTCAATAGCTGCACGTACCACTTTGGGGCCTTTTGATGTTTCACCTCATTTAATCCAAATTTCTGTTGACGTTCCTTAGCCATTTCATCTGTAATCCCCTCTCTGCTCGTTTCTAACATCGCGCAGGTAAGTTTTTCATCCTGACTGGCCACCCCCTGCAACTTGGTCACGGTCCCCACATTCATTCCATTGGAACTGATCATATTGTGCAATGGATTCTTTGTTGTTTTATTGTTCATTTTAATCATAACCCTATAGCCCCTTTCATGTTAATTTCCGTAAATCCCGTTCTTATTATAGATCCGATTCTTATTACAGGTCCGACTCTGTACCTATAATTTCCCAGCTTATTTTTGTTACTCTTTCCTCGATGGTCAATCGACTAGCCATCCGTTCGATAAGACTGTCTTGCTGACCGATGGCTCTAACGATGGCCCTAATGACAACGCCGTTTGTAGCGAGGGTATCGTCACTCGAAAGCGAAGACAACAACAGTTTTTCGTTACTGCTCAGCATCTGCATCAATAAAACACGAATATGATTTTCGATGTCTATCCCACAGCCTATGGTCAGTAGATATTCGGTTTGTGATGCTGCAGATTTATTAAAAGTCAGGAAGGCCATTTTTTGCCCGATTGGGCGAAAGATCAGGTGTGTAAGAATAATAGCCAACGCAACCACAAATGCTTGGGCATGCAAACCTAGACCACAGAGCGCCCCTACTGCAGCCGAACACCAAATCGTCGCCGCCGTGTTTAGACCATGCACATTCAAACCGTCCTTCATAATCACACCAGCGCCAAGAAAACCAATTCCGCTGACCACATAAGAAGCAATCCGTCCGATAGCATCACCGCCAATTTCTATGGAAAGCAGCACAAAAGCTGCTGCTCCCAACGAAACTAAGGTATTTGTCCGAAGCCCCGCATTTTTCTGGCGCCATTGGCGCTCTACTCCCACAGCAGCTCCTAAAAGCAAGGCTGCAAATAATCGTATGGCAAATTCAAAAACACTCATCTCTTTGTCCTCCTTTGCCTGCAAAGGTGCGCATTCCTACCTCCATGATCCGTTAGAGATCTTTTAGAAAATTATTAGAATTTTATTAGAGAAATAATCAAATTAAAAAACTGTAATACAGTTACTTATAATTTAAGTCTAAAATTTACAGATCAAGCTGTCCAATTTCTTTAACTTCAAGCATTGTTGTGGTGTAAATCAGTTACACTAAAAACAATAAAAAAATGAAACAACGCATCAATTTTTTCGCAAAAGGGCAAAACGCCATGAAATCAATGTATGGAATAGGTACATATCTGAGCAATTGTTCGATAGAACAAGAGCTTTTGCATCTTATTTATTTCCGTGTATCACAAATCAATGGCTGTGCGTATTGTCTTGACATGCATTCAAAAGATCTACTGGCGACTGGAGATCAACCACAACGATTGTTCTTATTGGATGCCTGGCGGGAAGCACCTCTGTATAGCGAACGTGAACGTGCTGGGCTGGAATGGGCCGAAGCCGTGACCAAAATTACGCATGGTGATGTGTCGGACGAGGTTTATACGAAAGCAACTACTGTATTTTCGGAAGAAGAACTTATCGACCTGACCTTGGCCATTACAGCAATCAATTCCTATAACAGGATCAATATTTCCTTCCGCACACAAGCAGGAAGCTACAAAGTTGGGCAGCACAAAGTACAGCCAACCTCATAAACAGGAGGTCGATATTTATACGATAAATTAAACCATAAAAATGAAAGATTTCATCTTATTATTTCGTCAGGGGGCCAATGAACCAAGTCAACTGACAGAAGAAGAAGCAAAAGCTGTAAACAAAAGATGGTACGACTGGATCAGTGACATCGATGCGCAAGGTAAACTGAAGGATCATGGCTCCCGTCTTGAGCCAGCCGGAAAGGTATTAAAGCCAGGCGGTATCGTTACGGATGGACCTTTTGTGGAGATTAGGGAAAGACTCGGCGGTTTTATTGTCGTCGCAGCAGACGATCTTGACGAAGCCACAACCTTGGCCCATGGCTGTCCTATACTCGAATTTAATGGTAGTGTAGAGATACGTGCACTGCTCAACTAATCATATACGGGGCAGCTGTACACGCGCACAGCCGCCCCTATTTTAGACTTATGGATCCGGATTTTCTAAAACAGCTTTTCCAGCAAGAATTTACCAAAATAGTCGCTGTCATCAGTAAGAGTTTTGGTCTTCAATACATCGAAATCGCCGAAGATATCGTCAGCGAAACTTTCTTATTGGCCACAGAATCTTGGCAGACCAAAGGCGTTCCTGCAAATCCTAAGGCTTGGCTGTACACGGTTGCAAAACAAAAGACATTGGCCCAGTTTCGAAGAAATAAAATATTTAAAGATAAAATCATCCCTGCAGTGCGGCAGAGCGAGCCGGAAGCGGAAACCTTCGACGACTTTAATTTCTCACAGGAAAATATCAAAGACAGCCAATTAAAAATGCTGTTTGCAATCTGCACGCCAGCAATTGCAAGTGAGGCTCAAATAGGTCTTGCCCTTAGAATCCTCTGTGGTTTTGGTATAGACGAAATTGCCGAAGCATTTCTTTCCAACAAAGAAACCATCAATAAGCGCCTATTCAGAGCAAAGGAAAAACTACGTTCAGAAAAAATCGAACTCGAACTGCCCTCCGAAGCAGAAATTATTAAACGCCTCGATAACGTACTCCATATTATTTACCTCTTATTTAATGAAGGGTATTATTCTAAAACCCAAAATCAAATTTTAAGAAAGGAGCTCTGTATTGAAGCGTTACGCCTTGCGTTAATGCTTTCGACTTATGAAAAAACAAATACACCTAAGACCAATGCGCTCATTGCGCTGATTTGTTTTCATTCCTCCCGTTTCGAGGCAAGGCTGACCAATAAAGGTGATTTCATTTTGTATGAGCAACAGGATGAGGAGCGCTGGAATCAAGAACTTATACATCAAGGGCTTTATTTTCTGAAAAACGCTGCATCGGGAGACGAACTCACATCCTACCATCTGGAGGCAAAGATTGCGCAATGCCATTGTATAAAGGAAGACAGTCCAGAAAAATGGGCCGAAATCCTGCAATGGTATGACCGTTTATTAGTCGTCAACTATTCACCTGCAGCTGCATTGAATAGAATATTTGCACTATATAAAGTAAAAGGCAATAGAGCTGCACTTACTGAAATAAAAATGCTGCAGCTAGAAGATAATCACTTTTATTTTGTCCTCCTTGGTGAACTCTATAAGGAACTGGACAAAAACAAAGCCATCGCAAACTTTAACAAAGCAAAAATCCTGGCTAAAACAACATTGGAAAAAGAGATCATCCAACAGAAGATTGATGCTATAAAGTCTGCAATGGCCTAATTGTTTGCTATTGATCGATTACTTTTGCTCCTTTCCAATAGGATACAAAAAGTTGGTATAGCTCCGAGGGCTCCAAATCAATAGTTGAGGACGAATACATGATACACAGTTCTTGAGTGGATTCTTGATAAGCCATTTTCCATAATAGCGACGAAAGCTGCTTTTTATATTTAGGGGGATTACCCAATGTAACAATGACCATCGTATCACCACCGACTTTTTGTAAGTCGATGCTTTTGACATCCTGCCAGTCGCCTTGGCCAAAAGCTTTCGATATTGGTGTTGTCTTTCCAAGAAAATAGCGGTCGTTCAAAACAATTTGCGCTGTTTTATCCCGAAGGCTCAGTAGGCTGGAAAACAATAAAACTAAGAGTACCAGCAATGCTCCTGCAGAGAAAACTGTCGGTTTGGCTTTAAATACACCATCAAATAAACCGATACTGTACAATAAAATGACCAGAAGCAACAAACATAGGCCTCCCGAAATTGACAATAGCTGACTTGTTTTCTTTTTATTTCTGTATAAGCTTGTTTCCTTCATCTGCTTAATTTCCCCACTTAACATTCAGGTTATGTTTTTCAGCATAAGCTTTTCCTAAAGCATATACGTTGTCAAACACCTCGTTAATGGAAGGCATATCGTTTTTTTCGATCTTTTGGAGTAATGCCTGCTTTTCTTCAGCCGAACCTTTACCATCACATAACTTTGCATAAGCGGTATATTCATTTTTATAGACAGGCAACACTTTTTCAAATAATGCAATAGACTGCTCTTTCAATGCTTTTGCATCGGCATCGGAAACATTTAATTCCTTAATATCCTTTAAGGCCTTTTCAACAACCTGAATTTTGATCCCGACAGATTTTTGAGCTTCATCGCCTACTTTCTTACTGGAGGGCATATCCGCAAATTCAACGGTCTCCTGCTCGAGCTGTTTGCCATAGCGTTCAGGGGCAAAATCTGCTACAAGATTTGTGTTTAAAACAACTTTTCCGAAAAAAGTCTCTGGACTTGGGGATTGACAAGCCGTAAAAAATAAGCTCATCGACATGAAAATAATAAATAGTAAGTGCTTCATATATAAATTCTGTTTGTGACCAAAGTAATTAATTATCATGAAATAGGCAAACATGTTGCCCCGCCCTCCTGCTCTATAAATTGTCATAAACCCTTCCTTTTAGGCGAAAAAAGCACGATATCGGAGCGATTTATATTGCACAAAATGTTAATTTTTAATATATTAGCAATTACAACATAAGAGATTAAAAACAGTCATTATGGGCTATGATATTAGTTACCACCCCATCTCAGAACAGCAGATAGAAACTTGGTATTTTGACTTGCTCAAAAATCCTGAAAAGATTGAGGAAGTTTCTGCAACTCACCAACTAGAAGACTTCTATAAAACCAAATACCAAGACACCTTAAATGCGGGCCGGGAAACCGACAAAAATGATTATTTTGACAAAACCCATGGTTTTTTCATTGCTGTTGTCCAAGGTTTTTTCGAAAAATACTTCTATGTTCGAGGTGGAGCCCTTTCCTTCTCCAAAAACGACCATTTATCCAGCTATTACAAACAGTGGGAACAATTTGTTCAACAAGAATTTCTAACCAATAATATCGAAAATAGGCTTGTAGAAAATTATTGTTCCGGTGTCTTTATCCCCGCAGAAAAAGTCGCGCAATTGTTGATAGATTACCAAAGTGACCCGACGATCAAGGATGAATTAGATACGCTATTTTCTGATAACCGTATTTCTATTTTCCTCAATGCACTGCAATATGCCAAAGATCGTAACCTTGGTCTCTTGGAAGCAACAGAAGTTGTAGAACCACAACCTTTTGATCTGAATGAATCAAAAAGTTACTCCAACCTCTTTAACTGCGACAAAGACGGACCGCTTTTATATCAGACAACAGCATTAAAACAGATCCAGGAAATAGAACAACGCAATGGACTTCCAGAAAATGAGATTTTACCAAATGTCAAAACAGAGACAATCCATGCAGACCCTAAACATTTTGAAACCACAGACAGCTCTCAAAGCAGCAAAAAAAAGAATTTTTGGAGCAGATTATTCGGTAAAAATTAGATGCTGGTCTTTGCTGGACATTGGCACTATAGATACCTTAATAGCATCTACACTGTTGAAGAAATCTTGAATTCCAACCCATTAAACACGTCAATAATATTGATTTCAATCCGTTATACGGATATATTTCAAAAACAATTGATCGCCTTGCATCTGAATTAAACAAATGATTTGACGATATTCGTCTTAGAATTATAACTGCTCACCCCATTATGATCTTCATTCTTCTCCTTATTATTCTTACGCTGTTCGGGATTTTATATCTGCTTCGTTCAGCTGTCAAAAAACAACAGCGGAAAATAACAATGGTTGAGTATGCCATTATCATCGGCTACCTGATTTCATTAATGATAAGCGGGGTAGGGCTATTATTCCACTCGAGTCAATATAATCAGGCCGTAGATCCCGTAGATGGTGATTGTTATATTCCCTTCGGCGGAAAACACCTTGTATCGCTATCATTTTATTTTATTGCATTTAATATTTCAGCAATAGCGATTTGGCTCAAGGGACGAAAAATTCCTCCTATTCCTCTTGTTCTGATGCTGATTATGTTAATGATAGGTAATATTATCAGTCTGTTTGTGCTCGTTCAGGTCAGTCACCACGATACGTCCACATTGGATATGTATGTTGGCAACGAAGGAACTTTATTCTTTATTTTCACGCCAATATGCTGCTTGATTATGGGCATTGGGCTAATCCGTAAAATCATCGTTGAAGAGCGGGGTTACGCTATGAGCAGAAGCTATGCCAACAGCACGCTCAATAAAATCAATAACCTGCTTTCCTCAAAGCTGAATTATCCGGCATGGGCTCTGATTTTACTTGTTCCGGTCTTTCTCCTACTAACGATCATCCTCATCCTATTGGGGCAGGATCGGGATTCAATGGTGAAAGTTTTCACAGAAACAACTACTTGGGCTTTTTCACAAAAAATGCACCCTCCTATCCTCGATCATCAGGGCCATTACCTCTGTACAGTTGCGGCAAAAGGAGATCCCGCTCTTGTTAAACCCCTACGGCTAGGCACAAGACATGGCAACACGATCATTGTCAATAGACAGCTTCAGGTGGCCAACGCATTCGAAGAAATATTAAGCGATTTATCACCAGCACTACATCGCTATGTCAGATATTGCTATGATAAATATGGTTTTAATATCTCCGTCAAAATTAATTCCAGCAGCGCATCAAATGTGACTTATATTTTGATGAAACCACTAGAATACATATTTTTATTTTTCTTATATACATTCTACGTCGAACCCGAAAAGAAAATCGCAAAACAATACAGCTAATTTTTAAAATCGTAGCCAACAATCAGTCATTACCCCAATTTTCTCCATTTCGGGAAGCATTTCATTTTAATCATTATGGATCAAACACATTATTTTATCGTTCTGACAGGAGGACCTGGAGTCGGTAAAACAACCTTATTAAATGAATTAAATAAGCAGGGATTCAGCATTGTGGAAGAGGATGCCCGGCGCATCATCCGAGAACAATTGGAAGCTGATGCCGATGGTTTGCCCTGGAAAAATAAAATTCACTATGCCAAACTAATGTTGGCTGCTTCATCAGCCAGCTATGTGATGCAGGTGAGGCAAGATCACCAAAACTACATTTTTTTTGACCGCGGAATTCCAGATGCATTGTCATATATTGCGATGGAAGGTCTTTCAATCGAAGAAGAACTGCTTCACGAAGCAAAAGGTCGACGTTATCATAAAAAAGTATTTATCTTACCACCTTGGGCAGAGATCTATGCGAATGACAACGAGCGGAAACAAACGTGGCGGGAGGCCGAAAACACTTTCAAGATAATGAAAGAGACCTATACACAACTCGGTTATGAAACCATTGAGGTTCCAAAAACAACGGTAAACGATCGCGTTCAGTTCATCCTGAAAGCCCTGGAACAGCAAAACTATTGATTCCGCATTTCTTCCTCAATACGGCGGTCAGGTATAAGCCACATAATAGCGACTGTTCCATACATGAGCAAACTGATATAGGGATTAATAAAAGACAGTCCTATCCCCAAAAAATACAGCGCTGTAGAAATATTTTCCTTAACCTTCGATTTAACCGCTTTTTTCAGTGCAGATTCTTCCCCTTCGATTTGAATCACAAAATATTCAACGATATTATATGATATGGAACACATGATCAGGACAAAGCCATAAGCGATAATAGGATCCCTTTCAAAATGTGACTCACCAATCCAATTTGTTGTAACCGGCATTAATGATAGCCAAAACAATAAATTCAAATTGCTCCAAAGAACTTTTCCATTTACTTTTCGAACAATTTGAAAGAGATGATGGTGATTATTCCAGTACAGTCCAACGTAAACAAAACTAACGATATAGGAGATAATTTTAGGATATAATGGTTTAAGGCTCGCAAAAGTAAATCCTTCAGGTACTTTTAATTCAAGTACCATAATCGTTATAATGATGGCCAAAACGCCATCACTGAATGCTTCTAACCTGCCTTTAGTCATTTTTGAAGATCGGAGTTAATAGCTGATACTGCAGGCCTAAGCGGAATACATTTAATCGTGCCACACCGGGATCAGCACCAAGCATCCCGTTGTTATAATCCTTCAATCCCCATGAATAACCGGCAAACACGGTATAACGGTCATAATTTACATTAAACTGTAAACGAGGGCGTAGATCCAAATCGATAACCTTGCCTCTATCACGATCAAAACTTGTTTTATTCCCCTGTTTATCTTCAATGCTACCATTTTCTTTGATACTCAGCGTTTTGGCAATATCCATACCCAACTGAATATCCATTGTCATCGGTTCAAAAAAGACACGATAGCCAACAAAAGGATTAAAATTGATAAATTGTTGATTTAGACGGGTCTGACCACGGCTTCCATTCATAAACTCATTGCCTTCCAAATCAATCTTTGTCTGCAATCGTTCATATGCACCCTCTAAACCTAATATTAGGTTGTTGGCAAAAACATAACGGTAGTTTAAAGCGCCTCCAATATTGATTCCATATTTTTTTCCATAAGGATTATTGGTATAATAGTCCTGTTGTGTAGATCCATTCAACGTACTCTTTGCTTCCGATCCCGATCCCGTAAAATTGGACACACCGGAGGTGACACCCACACGTAGTTCATGAGATTGCGAGAAAGCCATAAAATGGGTTATACCAGCAAAAAGTCCGACAAGTAAAAATCTCTTCATCATAACCGAAATATTAAATTAAAATCCTTTAAAAAATTGAGCGAATTTGATTGTTAAAAGTAAGAAAATTTATGTGATTCAACTTACTCCAATCTTTATTTTTTCTGTAACGATAAGCTGTATTCATCAGCGGAAATCCATCAATCTTATCAGCCAATAAAAAAATATCAGGAGACAATATGACTATATTTATTGAACTACATCAATGGAAATGAATCAATTCAGGCTTATTTTTGTTGTATTACAAACAAAAGAATAATCCGTATGAAATATATATTGGAAAACCCTATCCTTGGCCATATTACTGAGCAGAAATATAAGACCACAATACAATGGAGAAATGGAGAGTTTATTACGGATGAGCCTGAAAAACTTGGTGGCAAAGATCTTGGTCCTGACCCCTACACCCTTCTTATCTCATCGCTTGTATCTTGTACCTTAGCTACTTTACGCATGTACATCGATAAAAAAGGGCTTGATATTCCAGAAATTTCAGTCAGTTCAAATATGTACCTCAAAATTGAAAAAGGACAGGTGGTTACATATTTTGATCGCGAGATAGCTTTTGGACAAATCTTAGCAGAGGATACCCGAGAACGCCTGCAACAAATTGCCGAAGAATGTCCCATTTCAAAAATTTTAAAGGGCAATGCCATTGTCAATACGCTCATCAGGACAAATCCTTAAACAAGAACATCATGAAAACATTAACCTTTCTCATATTTGGTAAAAATGAAGAAATTCTCCTCACGCTCAAGAGAATCATTGAAAACACGCCCAACTGGAATGCAACGATACAATACGATTTGGATGCCTGTAAAAAACAGCTAATAGATGTCCCTGTAGATGTTTTATTATTGAGTTCGGGACTTTCTCCTCAGGAAGAGCATGAAATAACAGATCACCTTACGCGGCTCACCTATTCGATTGGTCTGATCAAACATTATGGCGGTGGAAGTGGGCTTCTAAAAAATGAAGTCTATAGTCTTTTTCCAGACTTACTCTCCGTTTAATAAAGCATAGGCCATAGCAATAGCGCCCTAGAAAAACAACCGAAAACCGTTAAAACTCTTTCTTTATTGAACTAGATCAATAGAAATCGGCGGCTAATAGGCTAATTTTGGATACTAAATAATAGAATCATGAACAGACAGAACTTTATAAAAAAGGGACTTTTGGGTTCCGGAATATTTGCATCAACAGTGTCTTCAGCTGATATCTTGAAGAATGATATTGACGAGATAGAACCGCTTGAAACGCTGGATGCGGAAGCTGTAAACTATAATTCAGACAAATTGGAAAACCATAGTGTCCTCCACAAAGCGGCGACACGCGGTCATGCAAATCATGGTTGGTTAGATAGCAATCATACGTTTAGCTTCGCCAATTATCACAACCCCGAACGTATGCACTTTGGTGTGTTACGTGTGCTAAATGATGATATGGTGGCTGAAGGAAGAGGTTTTGGCAAACACCCTCACGACAATATGGAAATCATCAGTATCCCTTTGGAAGGTGATTTGCAACATGAAGACAGCATGGGTAACAAAGCTATTATCCGGAAGGGAGATATTCAGGTCATGAGCGCCGGAACGGGCATCATACACAGTGAATATAATAAAAATACCGATCAGGTAGTCAAGTTTCTTCAAATTTGGGTGTACCCTAATCAACGGAATGTGAGCCCCCGATACGATCAAATTACATTGGATATAACACAAAGACAGAATAAATTCCAGCAAATTCTTTCTCCAAATCCAGAAGACGAGGGTGTATGGATCCATCAGGATGCCTGGTTTTCCATGGGGCATTTTGACAAGGACGCCCAAACAAAATACCAGATCAAAAAGGCGGGAAATGGTGTATATGTTTTTGTAATAAAAGGTAGTGTTACTGTCGAAGGACAAGAATTAGAAAGCAGAGATGGCTTTGGAATATGGGATGTCGCTGAAATTAACCTGAAAGTGACCTCAGCAGATACTGAAATCCTACTGATGGATCTCAGTATGATATTGGACTAATTAGATGCACTATTTAGACATCAATTAACAAAAAAAGGGAGCCTATGAGGCTCCCCTTTTTGTTAAGGCTATTTATATTTTAGAAAGTAAAGGAATTCAGCTTTTTATCAACCAAAATCCCATCTATTGCTTTCAGATTGAAGTTGACATTACGTTTTGCTTTCAATTTGATCTTAAATAAAACTTCAGAGCCATTCAAAGTCTCCTTGTTGCCTAGATTAACAAAAGTAGCATACAGAGCCTTACTTCCATTGGTGTGAAGGCGATCGTTGCTATAATTGTTCATCTCTTTTAAATGTACGGACTCAATACCGACATATTCAAAATCGCCTTGATTGTAAGGAAGAGCAAAACTAAGTGCATTGACAGCTTTAAGATTCTCTCCACTAACACTGATCTCCACAATATCACCCGATTTTAAGGTCGTTTTTGAAGGAATCAATTTTAATTTACCACTGACCTTTTCTTCCTTATTTGGTTTTGCACCACCTTCTATGACAACAGCGACATTGGAAATATCATAAGCGTCAATCAGATTATTTTTATTGACATCACCATTGCTGACATAACCTTCAAAATCTCCATCTCCCAGTCGCAATCCCGTGTAGTTAATATAGGAAGTCAAGTCATTATGATCGATCAATCGGTCATTATTAATATCGCCCGGTAAGTAGCTTGACGATCCTGGTACTTTAAACACATATAATTCTCTTCCTGAACCAAAACCTCCAACAGCTTCAGAAACTGAAATTTTGACAAATCGGGCCACCGGATGGGTTCCAAAATCAAAACGTTTCATTTCGCCATCACGTTTCCAATCAAAACTACCGGCTTCCGTCCAGGTGTCCTTATCGTTGCTATAGAATACCTTTCCTTTTAAAATGATGCCATTTCCGCCATCGGTTCTTGGAAGATACTCAAACTTATCCAATTGATTAACAGATTTTAGATCTAAGGTCATATCAAACGGAACCGCAGTCTGTCCCCATTTTGTATGCCACATATCCCCCTCATCATAATTGAACAATTTATTGATACCATTTCCGCCTTGGTTATCCACAGAAGTCTCTGCTTTGATACCTTCGATGGCAAATTCCAACGGGTTTGCCTTTGTTTTTGCGGCAAATGTACTCCAATCTGAAACACCAGATTTATTGACAGCTCTAATTTTAAACTGGTAATCCGTTTCCGCGGCCAATCCTTCGAATAGCAATTGACTGTCTTTGATGGTCGAATAGATCAGATTATTGAATTCAATTTCATAATAATCAGCATTTGCAACCTTTTCCCAGGTTGGCGTTAAGGTATATGCTTGTGTATGTTGATCTGTGATAACAGCTTTGGGCGAAGTCAAAGCACCAGTCTGAGCCAGATAGTTGTCAGCAGGAGCATATTCGAACCCCTCCAATTGTACTTCTATTGCGGTCGATGAGACATCCTGTTTGGCTAGTCGTACCAGCAACATCGGATTTTTAACCAAAGGTACTTTTTCAAACTCCGATCCCTTGGTTGCAAACTGATTCAGGTTTGGTTGTGCGTCGTAGAAATATACGTTTTCAGAAGTATTAAACGCATCTATACTATTCACTTCTTTAAGTTTGCTATTTTTCCCATTGACCTTTACCGTCAATTTCTTCGGTGCTTTGCTAACGTTGAAACGAATTTCCGTAGACTTCATTTTCTCAAAGCCGTCAAATTCGCCTTGCGTTGGAGCAATCGCAAAAACAACTTTATTGTTGTTTAACTGTGAAGTTATGGATGTATTTGCCCCCTTACCATAACGATAAGCCTCTGTCTTTCCATCATCATCATATTCCAGGAAACTAGAGTTTCCATAAGGGTATACTTCATAAATACGTTGATCTTTTTTAATTTCCAGCACATTATTATTTGGGTTGGTCACCGGAATAATGGCTCCATTTTTCACGAAAACAGGCAGCTTCCAAATAGGCACATTAAAATTATTGATAATACGCCCTCCCTTGTATTTTTCACCCGTAAAATAATCAATCCATTCACCATCCGGCAGGTAGATACCATTGCGCATATCATTTCCCTTCTCATCCACACGTGTTTCCTGGTAAATCGGTGCTACAAGGAAATTTGGACCATAGAGGTACTGATATTGCGTTGCCTTTCCAAGCGTATAACTATTTGCTTGCTCTAAAAACATAGCACGAATGATGGGCAGTCCATCTACTGCTTGTTTCGCAACACTATAGCTATAGGGAACCAATTGAGATTTCAATTTCAGATACAGACGATTGATAGAAGTAGCCGGCTCACCCAAAGCATGTGGGTATTTCTCGTTCGATCCCCAGCCATCCATATTGAGTTCCATTGGTGTCCAGGTCTTCCATTGAAAATCACGAATATTGACCTTAAAATTTTTACCACCAAAGATCCCGTCCATATCGGAGGTAATATTGGGCTGACCTGAAAGTCCCGAGCCAATATATGTTGGTATATGGAATCGAATATACTCCCATACGCCTCCAGTCTGGTCGCCCGACCAGATACCGGCATAGCGCTGTGTGCCTGCCCAACCATCCAATGAAATAATAAATGGACGAGCGTTGTTACCATAATAAGGCATAGTATGTCCCACATCGGCGACCCCATTGAGACCAAAGGAGTATCCTGGACCAACCCAGGCCACATCCGTTTTTAGGACTCTTACACCCGCATCCCGAACCTCTTTTACAATATCACGTTGCAGTAATGCACTTATACTATCTTTCGGATGGAGATCGGACTGTGTCCATAAACCGATTTCTACACCATTCTTACGTGCATAATCACCAAACTCTTTCAAATTTCGGATATTTCCATCTAAAGATTCCGTTTGGCCATAGCCAGCACCATAGCCATCATTTGGAAGAATCCAGCCCAAAGGCATATCATGTGCTTTATACCGGTCTATTACAGCGCGGGCCGAAAATTGATAATTGTTTTTCTCACCGTTCAGCGATTCTTTGATTCCCCCATTGTCCTTTTGACTTTCTTTATAGCGTTTGCCGTCTTCAAATAGAATTCCCTTTTCATCTTCTTTCCAAAAATCGCGGTTATAGGCATTAAGATGCCCCTCATACAAACCAAATTTCGGTAGAAGAATTGGGTTACCCGTCAATTGATAGAAATCGTTGAGCAAAGGAACTATCCCGTCATTAATCATAAAAAAGACATCCAGATAATCTGTGTCATGCGCCAATTTTACTGTCCCAGGGGTTTTGGCTCCAAAGGCATAACTTCCCTTCTTAAAGGTATGCCACATAAAACCATATCCTTGGGTTGACCAGTAATAAGGGGTTGGAGAGGCAACACCACCATCGGTCCAGCTGTTCTGATTTTCGATTGCAATCACTTTTCCTTTATGTGAAAAACGCCCATTTTGAACGCCGCCACCAAAAAAGTATTCATCCGCATTTTCCTTCAATTCAACGCTTACTTGTTTCTCTTCGAAAACAATTGGTTTTAAGCTTTCAACGACAATTTTATTGCTTTTCCGATTGAGGATACTAAACTGAGAAGTCTGTTTATCCATTGAAAAAAGAATATCGTTAGTGGAGATGCTGACCTTATTACCTTCATCCTTTACCTCAAGCCCGGTGACTGTTTTCCGAGGTTGCTCTACCAATATTTTTGCTTCGGGTTTTGCTTCGGGATCACGGATAATACCACCATGAACATCCTGGAACATCCTAAAAATATGATTACCGTAGAAATCTAAAGTCAGACGTTGACCATTATCGTATACAATCTCGACTGTTGTCGGATTAATTTTCTGAATCGTGATAATACGGTTGCCTTGATCGCGACCTATTGTATTATAATAATTGATCGTACTTACTTTAGCGTCAACTCGAGTGGGTTGAAAAATAAAAGGAGAAGCCAATCCCATCAGTAAACAGAGTTGTGCTTTTGTGCTCCAAAAAGATATCTTCATGCGTATGATTTATAATGCATTAAATTAACTTAACAATAATACAATAGTAAATCGAAGTAAAAAAGAGATTATGGAATGCAAACGATTGTCCAATAATAATGTTGCAGGCTAGCGGCGGTTGCGGAACAGCTGCCGATGGACCGGGCTCACCGACGGTCCTGTGCTGCGATAACCGATAGGCGGAGGATCGGCAATAGCCTGTACATGGAAATACGGAAGTATTTAAACGAAAGAAGC